>CAVJRB010000027.1:0-8687 GCA_963651655.1 bacterium
TGCGGTGAAAAAAGTACAAAATGAGAGTAAGAATATCCATGGATTAAGAAGATGCTAACTGATAAAATAATATCATCAAAAGGACGAAGGAATCTGCGGAGGTTCCTGTATGAAAATGCCATTTAATTAAAAGGAGGACATGTAAATGAAAAGAAAGAGTTTTGTAGCAGTTGCATGTGCAGCTGCAATGATCGCGTCCATGACAAGCGGAATTACTGTATTTGCGGAGAGTACAGATTTTTCTGGTGAGGAGCTTAGCATTCTGGTATCTGCAGGCTGGATGGATAACAGATATGATGAGACAATTGCCCGTTTTGAGGATACCTACGATGTAACCGTAGACCTTCAGACAATCCCGGCTGACCAGTATTCTGATCTGCTTCAGTCCAAACTGGCTACGGATTCCTGTGCAGATATTTTCTGGATTCAGTCCAACCCATTTGCAATCGAGTCTACAATCGTTGATCCAGAGAAATATTGTATTGATTTTACTGGAGCTGAGTGGGAAGACCTTATGCCGGAAGCAAGAAAGACATCCTGTGTATATGATGATAAATTATACGGACTTCAGATCTGGCACAACTCTCCTGAGTATGTAATGGTTTACAACAAGACCATGTTTGAGGAGAATGGCTGGGAAGTTCCGTCTACTTATGCAGAGCTGAAAGACCTTTGCGCAAAGATCGCAGACGAGGGAATTACTCCATGGTTTATGCCTGGCGCAGACGGATGGCAGCATCAGCTGGCATTCTTCCAGATCGGCGGTGTTTACGAGGAAGCAAACCCAGGTCTTTATGACGCACTGAATACAAATCAGGCTACATTTGCTGACAATGAGAAAATGCTTGAGGTTCTGAACGAGTTCAAAGAGCTTTCCGATAATGGCTATTTCGGAGAGGACTGGATTGGAACAGACAGCACCAATATGGCAAATGAATTTGGTGACAGAAACATTGCAATGGCAATGGCAAACTCCAGCTACATTCAGCAGATCAAAGACGATACAGGCACAGAAGATGAGTTCGGTATGTTCCTGATTCCTCTTGGAGACAACACCTGGTACCCAACCAACCCGGCTGGTCCTACTATGTTTGGCTACAAAGGAACCGAGCATGAGGATCTTGTAAAAGAATTCTTCAACTTTGTTACTACAACTGAGAGCCTTCAGGAAATCCTTGACAACTCTCCTGCATATACAAACGTTGATATGAATGATGATGCAGTTGAGCAGCATTGGCTTCCAGAGGAAGAAGAATTCCTTGCAACTGTAGATGACAGCAAGAAGAGCGTATCTGTTCTTCAGACTGGTACCAAATATACAAACGATTACTGGATGCAGTTTGGCCAGGATATGGTTGCATTCTGCCAGGGCGAAATGGAAGCAAATGATGTTCTTGCAAACATGGATACCAACCGTGCAGAAGCTGCCAAGACAGTTGGCGATGCAAACTGGAACTAAGATAGATCGACATCATATTTAAGCAGAAGGTTTTTTAATAAGGGTAGATCTTCAGTGCGAAGGAGTTATTCCTTCGCACTGTTTAATAAAGGGGAGGTACCACCTTGAATAAAAAGAAAATTTATCCCCAGTGGTTTCTGATTCTGCCACTGGCTTTATACATCATTTTTTTTCTGCTTCCCAGCGCAATGGGTGTGGCATATTCCTTTACTGACTGGAATTCACGAAGCGTATTAAATGGTGTGCATTTTATTGGACTAGATAATTTCAAAGAGATTTTTACATCAAATAAGGATTATTTAAGCGGCATTGGAAACACATTAAAGTTTACGATTATTTCCAACATTGTAAAACTGATCCCGGCACTTCTGATTGCAATCATGCTTCAGGAAGGACTGAAGGGAAAAGGTCTTTACAGAACTTTACTGTATCTGCCATCTATTCTTCCATTTGTGATTATCGGTCTTGTTTTCAAGTCCATTCTGAACTACAACAATGGTCTTTTGAACGCAATTCTGGATGCATTGCATCTTGGCATTCTGAAACAGAAATGGCTGTCAGATCTTGGCGTTGTGTGGAAATCCATTTATGGTGTGGATGCATGGCGAGGTATTGGTTACGTTATGACCATTTTCCTGGCAGGATTAAACACCATTCCAAAGTCTTATTATGAGGCAGCGGAAATTGACGGGGCAAACTTCTGGCAGAGACTGCGTTATGTAACACTGCCAATGCTTAGCGGTGCGATCATGATTAACCTGGTATTTGGTATTACATACGGTCTGAAGGTATTCGATATCGTGTATGTTCTTACCAACGGCGGCCCGGGACATGCGACAGAGGTTCTTACCACATATGCATTTCAGCTTTATTCCAGAGGCCAGTACGGAATGTCTTCTGCACTGAACAGTATTCTTCTTTTGATTACTGCTATTGTAGGTGTGGTAATTGTTAAGACTTTAGGAAAACAGGAGGTACAGCAATGACAAAGAAAAAAGTCCAGAATCTGCTGAAGCATCTGATTTGTATCCTGTTGTGCCTGACGGTTATCCTGCCTTTTTATATGGTAGTTGTAAACTCCTTTAAGAGTAAAGGCGAGGCTTCCAGAATGAGTCTTGCGCTGCCAAAGGAATGGCTGTTTTCCAATTATGCAGAGGTTATTGATAAGGGAAATCTAATTCAGGGATTCAGTAACAGCCTTCTCTATGCCCTGGTTGCAACCACTCTTGGAGTTGTGCTTTGTGCAATGGCAGCATTTGTAATGTGCCGTAAACGTACCAGATTAAATGTATTCTTGTATTATTTCGTACTTTGCGGACTGTTTTTCCCGGTAAACTATGTAACATTGGTGAGAGTACTCAGCGCCTTGCACTTAAATGATACACGCCAGGGAATTATCATGGTATTTACCAGTGCAATGATTCCGTTCTGCGTGTTTACTATTCGTAACTTTGTGGTTTCCGTACCGGTAGAACTGGATGAGGCTGCTGTTATTGACGGCGCAGGTCCTCTCAGCCTGTTTTTCAAGATTATCATGCCGCTTCTGAAACCAACTATGGTTACCTGCTTTATCTTGCAGTTCATGGGCGTTTGGAGTGATTTCCTTACACCTTTGTATCTGTCCAGCAAGAGCAAAATGTTTCCGATGACAATGGCAGTTTACCAGTTCTTCGGAAAGAACAAGAGCTACTGGAATTATATTTTTGCGGATATTGTACTTACCTGTATCCCGGTTATTATTGTGTATATGATCGGTCAGAAGTATATTGTGGGCGGTATGACGTCTGGGGCGGTGAAAGAGTGAGAAATACAGCTTTCATACACAATTGATTTAAGATAATTCCTTCTAAGATGGGAACAGCTTTCTGAGTGTTTAAATTCAGAGGGCTGTTTCTTTTTTGCCTGAAAACAAGTTGAATTTGCCAGATGGGACACAAATTGCCGGTGGTTTGATATTCTTGATCAGTGTGGTAAAATAATCTGAGACATAAGGTGGGACAGTAATGAAGATATATGATGAAAAACAAAGAAAACTTGGGAAAAGTGCAGTAGACTGGATCTGCCGGATCACATCCGGTATTTTGAGTTTGTTCGCCTGCATTGATATTGTCCGTTTTGCGTTGCTGGGCGACAAAACAGCATTTATTACATTCGGGCTAATTGCTGCAGTGTTTATTCTGCTTGCGTTTGCTGCGTGGAAAAGCAGGATGCCGTTTTTGTATCTGGTGATTGGAGCGGCGGCGTTTGTTTTGTATTTTAATACAAATTTTTCTACCAGCACTTATTACTTTAACTGGATGTTCCTGGCGGAAACCATTGTGGCAGCAGTTGGCGGAATCTTGGGAACTGTGATTATGGTCTGGAAAAAGACCTCAGTTGGAAAAGTAGCAGTTTTGCCATTGTTGGCAGCGGTTTTGATTGCGGCAGGGGCGCTGGGATTCTGGAAAATGAGATATGAGGCAGCCCATAATGCCGACGGACAGGCCAGGGACGAGCTGTGGGCAGTGCCGGAAAAATACGATGGGGCTGAACCGGAGCAGGCGGGAACTGTGGAGGAAGTTGTCTATGAAACAAAGGCCTATGCCACAGATGAGCGAACTGTGACGAAAACAGCTTATGTATATTTGCCATATGGATATTCCAGGGAGAAGGAGTATAATATTTTATATCTCATGCACGGTACTGGCGATGATGAAAAATACTGGCTGAAAACCAATCCGTATAACAAAACCATGCTGGACAATCTGATCGCCAGCGGGGATATCCAGCCGCTGATCGTGGTGACGCCAACCTTTTATGTGGAAGATGACTGTGCAGATGACCTGGACCAACTGACCTATTCTTTTGCAAAAGAGCTTCGAAATGATCTGATGCCAGAAATTGAATCTTCTTATTCTACCTATGCGAAGTCAGCAGATGACGCAGGATTTTCAGAGAGCAGAGATCACAGGGCGTTTGCAGGACTGTCCCGTGGAGCTGTGACCATGTACCATTCTGTGCTTTGCCAGAGCCTGGACTATTTCTCCTGGTTCGGGGCATTTAGCGGAAGCAGGACGGATGAGCAGGCGTTTGAGGATACCATTCAGTCAGGAGATTTTGCAGATTTGCCAATTCATTATCTGTATGTGGCAAGCGGCAATTTCGACTTCGCGCTGCCGGGACAGGTGCAGGATTATCAGGCACTTCTGGATATTGAGCCAAGGCTTCGCGCTGGGGTGAATACGACATTTGACGTATTTCCCATGCGCTATCATTCTATGGGAAACTGGCATCTGGCGCTGTATAATTATCTGCAGAAGATTTTTTTATAAAAAGGTTTACATATGGGAGGTATTTTAATATGGACAAAATAATCGGAACCAATCTTGGCAACTGGCTTGTGCTTGAGAAATGGATGCAGCCTTTCATCTTCAAGGGAACCGGAGCAGAAGACGAAACCTGGCTGAACCGCAACGTACCCAAGGAAAAGCTCTGGCCGATGATGAAAGAACACAGAGATACTTACGTAACAGAAGAGGATTTCCGAAACATTGCATCTCACGGCTTAAACACCGTCCGTATCCCGGTACCGTATTTTATTTTCGGAGACAGAGAACCCTATTCCGGATGTATTGAGTATCTGGACAAGGCCTTTGACTGGGCCGGAAAATACGGCTTAAAGGTTCTCATCGATCTCCATACCGCACCCGGCGGGCAGAACAGCTATGACAATGGCGGAATCGAGGGCGTGTGCAAGTGGAGTCAGCAGCCGGATGAGGTGGAATTTGTACTGACCGTACTGGAGCGGCTGGCAATGCGCTACCGCGATCGGGAAGAATTATTTGGAATTGAAGTGCTCAACGAGCCTATCAGCTTCAGCGTCTATATGACTGCACCTAGCAGAAAGAAAGCAGCAGATAAAGCAGAAGTGAAAGGTTCCCGCCACGTTTCCAGCAGATTCCTGAAAAAGTTCTATGTGCAGGCTTACGGAAGACTTCGCAGAATTCTCCCGGAGGAAAAAGTAATCGTCTTTCACGATGGCTTCCGCCTGGGAATGTGGAAGGATTTTTTCGTAAAACACCACATGAAAAATGTTATGATCGACACTCATATTTATATCCAGGCGATGGAGGATGTGACCCATATCCACAAATTCTGGGCATACCGTGCATTTATCGCATACCAGCATCATCTGCTGAAAAAAACACAGAAGTATACCCCTGTTTTTGTAGGCGAATGGTGCGTGTGCAACGAGCTTGCGGATAAGAAAAAGGGACATGAAATCATCCATGATTCCTATGACGCCTACCGCAAGAAATGGTATCAGAAAGCAGCCAGATTACAGCTGAATGCATGGAAAGATACAGCCGGATTTTTCTATTGGAACTATCAGCTTTACAGAGATAAAGAGGCGACCATGTACGCCACCAGACTGGATTCCTGGGATCTTAGAAGATGCTGGATGAAGGGCTGGATGCCACAGCAGCTGGACAAGTATATGGAAAAAATAAGTAAATAAAGACAGGTCACGAAACTGTTTGCGTAAATTTTCGGGCAGGTTGCGCTTTCATCCGCGCAGCCTGCTTTTTTATTTGGTAGAATACAGGCAGAAATGATGTGAAATTGAAGGAAATGATACGATAAAAAAGACAACATTTTTTCAGGAGGCTAATATGAAGCAGGATTTTAACAACAACTGGCTTTGCTACAAAACAGGTGACAGGGAGCACGCATTTGCAGTGACTCTTCCTCACGATGCCATGCAGTTAGACGAGAGAAGTGAGACAAGTGCAGGCGGCGTAAATACAGGATGGTATGAGGCGCAGGACTACACTTATGAGAAAACCTTCACACTTCCGGATGAGGCGAAGGAAGAGAAAGTGATCCTGGAATTTGAAGGCGTTTACCGTAAGGCTACTGTGTATCTCAACGGTGAAAAAGTAGCTTATCATTCCTATGGTTATATTGGATTTTATGTGGATGCAACCAAGCATGTAAAATTCGGCGAGGAGAATGTGATCCGTGTGGAAGTGATCAACCACGATCAGCCAAACAGCCGCTGGTACTCCGGAACTGGAATTTACCGTCCGGTCTGGCTGTACACAGTGCCGAAAAAGCATCTGCGTTTTGACAGCGTGAAAATCACCACAGTGGATTATAAAGAGCCGAAGATCCGCGTGGAAGCATGGCCAAATGCTGCCGGCGAGGTGAAGGTTGAGATTCTGGAAAAACGGGGAAATACAGAAGTTTCCAGCGTAAATGCAAACCAGGCTGCTGAGAATATTGTTGCCATGGAAATCCTTCAGGCAGACGGCAAATTTTCCTGCGAGATCGCACTTCCGGGAGCGAAGCTGTGGAGCCCAGAGGAACCAAATCTGTATGTATGCCGCGTGACCTTTGGTGAGGATGTGCAGGAGGAAACATTCGGTATCCGTGTAGTAAGCTGCACTCCGGATAACGGCCTTCAGATCAATGGAAAACGCGTGATCTTAAAGGGCGGCTGTATCCATCATGACAATGGACTTCTTGGTGCATGTGCATATGAATTTGCAGAGCGCCGAAAAGTACGCATTCTTCTGGACGCCGGATACAATGCAATCCGTTCCGCTCACAACCCATGCTCCAAGGCTCTTCTTCGTGCCTGCGATGAGATGGGAATGCTGGTAATGGACGAGTACATTGACGGCTGGTACATCCACAAAACCAAATATGATTATGCAGATGAGATCATGGATAACTACAGAAAAGACCTGAAGGATATGGTGGATAAGGACTATAACCACCCGTCTGTGATCATGTATTCTACCGGAAATGAAGTATCCGAGACTGCTCAGAAAAAGGGAATTGCCCTTACCAAAACCTTTACAGAAAGGCTTCATGAATTGGATTCCACCCGTCCGGTAAGCTGCGGAATCAACATTTTCTTTAACTTCTTAAGCTCTATGGGCTTTGGGGTTTACAGTGACAAAAAGGCAGATGAAGCTGCGGAAAATGCCAAGAAGAAAAAGGCTGTTGGAAGTGAATTCTACAACACAGTTGCCGGAATTTTCGGCGCCGGATTTATGAAGACAGGAGCAACTCTTTATCCTTGTGATGTAAAAACAAGAGATGCTTACGCAAACATGGATGTGGCCGGATACAACTATGGAATTAAACGTTACCGTCATGACCTGAAGAAATATCCGAAGAGAATTATTCTGGGAAGCGAGACTTTCTGTGCAGATGCTTATCAGTTTATGCAGGAAGCAAAAAGAGACAAACGTATTATCGGTGATTTCGTCTGGGCTGCGCAGGATTACCTTGGAGAGGTTGGAATCGGAGCCTGGGAGTACAAGGATTATGCACCGCGTTTTGACGGTGGCTGCGGCTGGGTAAGCGCTGGTTCCGGAAGAATCGACCTTACAGGAAAGCCTCTTGGCGAGATGGCTTATACAAGAGTGGCTTTCGAGCTGGAAGACCTGGCAATTGCAGTAGTTCCGGTTGACCACACCAAAGACGCACATTCCCCATCCGCATGGAAAATGACCAATGCCATGGAGAGCTGGTCCTGGGATGGCTGTGACGGAAAGGCTGCGAAGGTTGAGGTTTATACCCGCGCAGATCATGTAAAGCTTTATGTAAATGGAGAGTGCGTAGGAACTAAGAAGCCGAAAAACGACTGCAAGGTATTCTTTGATACCACTTACCACAATGGAGAAATCAAAGCGGTTGCATATGATGCAAACGACAATGTAATCGCTGAGAAAACCTTAACAACAGCTGGAAAAGAAACCGTCCTCCGTGCAGAACCGGAGCTTACCCGTGTGAGTGCAGATACTGATCTTTGCTATGTAAGAATGCGTTATACTGATGAAAACGGCGAGACCAAACCTCTGACAAGAGGACGAATCAAGCTTGAAGTAGAAGGCGGCGACCTTCTTGCCTTCGGCAGTGCATGCCCGTACTACCCGGAACGCTACCAGAGCGCCGAAACCGATACCTACTACGGCGAGGCTCTTGCCATTATCCGCCCACAGTCCGGCGCTGGCAAAGTAGTTGTAAAAGCGCAGTCTGACCTTGGCGAAGCAGTGGCTGAGGTGGAGATTCTTGGATAAATATAACACTAAAATCCTCCAGATAATTTCTGGGGGATTTTCTATATGCATTGACTTCAAATATAACATTTTGTATAATAAAAACAAACGAAATGTTATAGAAAGCTTCCTGTATACTTTAAATAGGTCAAGAGATTGACGAAAAAAATACCTCA
>CAVJRB010000028.1:0-2138 GCA_963651655.1 bacterium
CCTGTTACGCCGCCGCCGAGGGCAACCACAAGGCTCTTGCGGTCAAGTCCGTTCTCAATCAGGCACTGGTACAGATCTTCTACGGTGTCCAGATTCTTATGTGCCTCACCAGCCGGGAATACGAACTGGCAGACATGATCGGTTATTTTCAGAAGCTCTGTCCTTACCTGCTCTGCATAAAGGGGAGCAACAGTGGAATCAGAGACGATGCACATTTTTTTGCCTGCAAGACCCTCTTCTTTCAATGCGCCGGAAAGAGCCTGAAAGTCGTTTTCAAAATAAATGGGATAACAGAAATCCCCGTCGCGTTTCACCAGTAATTTTTCTTCTGCCATAGTAATCGTCCTCTCTTCAGATATATTTGCGAAGCCGCACGCCCAGCCTGCCCTTCTTGGTCTGTCTGGAAACGCCGTCGTAGATAAAGCGCCCCCTGCCGCGGACGGAAATTATGTCTCCCTCCTTAGGCTCATAGCCATTGGACGTGATCAGCTTGCCGTTTACAAACACAAGACCGCCTTCAATAAAGGAAACCATACTGCTTCTGGACGTCTGAAAAGCCAGTCCGATCAGGGAATCCAGGCGAACGGAAGCACAGGTGCCGCTGATAGATTCAAACTGCGGTTCTGGAATTTCCTCTGCCTGCTCTACCCTGGTAACAAGCACAGTGGTGTGCCGCACGCGGACCAGATTGTCTATAAAAAAATCTGACATTTTGTGAAGGCAGAAAACCCAGGCTTCTTTATCCTTAATGAGAATGTCTCCAACCACACTGCGGTCAACGCCCAGGTTCAGAATCGCGCCCAGGTAGTCCCGGTGTCCAAGCTCTTCGGAAAAACGAAGGGCTTTTGGGGTGATCTTAAGGCAGTCGATGGGATATTCCCAGGAAAAGCCTACAGTACCTGGATAAAAGGCCGCCATCTGCCGCTCGGCATGGCCGTAGCCGCCAAAAAGCTTCACGCTTACGCCAATCTGCCGAAGCTTCAGGGGGGCAAGCATATTTTGTTCATTTAAGTTAAGAAAATCCGTAAAGGTGACAATATCTCTCTGGTAAGAGAGATTTGCCAGCTCCCGGATTCTCTTAAGTAAAAAATCGTCCTTATCCATAAAAATTAATAACCAGCTCTTACGGACGGTGTAGATCCGCCAAGAATATTCTGAAGGTCACCTGTAATGTCAACAGAAGATGGTCCAAGTACGAAAATGTAGCTGGAAATCTTCTGAAGAGATCCGTTTAAGGAATAGCATGCACCGGATGCGAAGTCAATGATACGCTGTGCCAGCTCTACATCAATGCCCTCCAGGTTCAGAATTACAGTTGCATTGTCAAGGAGTGTGTCTGCAATCTCGCGGGTATCTTCCATGGAAGCTGGCTTGATCACGCAAACCTCCATAGAGGAAGCCTGGTTGGCGCGGCGGCTGCTTCTCATAGGAGTGATCTTGGAAGATGCGGCAGGACGCTGCTTCTCAGCCGGCTGTTTCACAGGAGCCTTGGCTGCTGCTGGCTTCGGAGCGGCAGCAGTATGTACCGGCTCTTCCTTGAAAGGCTCTTCCTCATCTGCGAAGTCATCCTCTTTCTTGCGGCCGAATTTCTCGAAGAATTTCTTCTTAGGCTTGTCATCCATAGGATCATCATCGAAGAAATCACCCTCTTCGTCATCATCCATTAAATCTTCATCCAAATAACCATCTTCATCATAGTCATCATCATTCAGCTTAATCGTATCCAGTAATTTATCAAAAACGCTCATTTTCAATCTCCAATCTTAGTCTTCTTACACTGTGGCGTAATTACGCTCACCGAAAATTCCGGTACCTACGCGTACCATAGTCGAGCCTTCCTGGACAGCAACCTGATAATCTCCAGTCATACCCATACTCAGAACACTCATAGTAACATTATTAATGTTTTTGGCACTAATGTCAACACTTAATTTTTTTAATGTACGAAAAACTTCGCGATTTTCCTCTGGATTTTCTACAAAAGGCGCAATTGTCATAAGTCCTTTGACCTGAATGTGAGAAAAACTGCTGATCTGCTCCAGAAGCGGAAGCACTTCTTCTACTTTAAGCCCAAATTTGGTATCCTCTTCTGCTACGTTTACTTCCAGAAGAATCGGCATCACCAGATCCTTCTTGGC
>CAVJRB010000029.1:0-729 GCA_963651655.1 bacterium
GAACTTCTGCTTATAAATTCCTTGGAAGAAGGGCCAAAAACATAGGTTCCACCTTGCAGTTCCAGAGTTTTTTGATACCAGTCATCTTTCTTAGGATTGTAATCGGTGCGGATATTTGCACCGTTTCCGTAACCATAGCCCAGGGTAGTTCCATTTGGGGTAAAAATAAAAATTCCATTGATATAATTAGAAAAATAAATAAAATCCTGACAGGTATATTTCAGTTTTTCGTTGCTCAAATATTTCTCATAAGATGAGACAATATGGTTTCCGGAATATTTTTTCAGATCATCAATCATAGAATCTCCGTTTTCCTGGGTCAGGTACATAGTTTCTACAATATGTTCCAGATCGTCCAGCGTATAGTTAATATGGGCAGCTGCCACATTCAGAAGATGCTGGGCAGTTTGAGTAGTCTGACGTTTTACCAGGCTGGTATAACGGGAATATGTATAAAAAGAAAAAAGTGTGATCGGAATCATGGATATCAAAACAAAAATCAGGATAAATTTTTTCTGAAGTTTCATAGGCATTGCAACTCCTTTGAATGAGTTTTATCTTATTGTGTACGGAAAAATCTGTAATCATACCTTGAGTATAGTATAGAAAAGCCGAGATGTCACGCTTGTATTTAAATTTGTATTTTGATATGCTTGTACGAGAGGTGTGCAAATGAGAAAAAGAACAGTTGGAATTATTTTTACAGTAGCGGCTTTGGTGTTAACAGGG
>CAVJRB010000029.1:739-20128 GCA_963651655.1 bacterium
AACAGGGTGTACATCCAAAGTACAAGAAGATACAACGAAGGAATACACCACAATTACCTATATGGTTCCGGGCTATGGCAGCAATTCCTATGCAGGAAAAGAGCAGATTGAGCAGATTGAAGAAGAACATCCAGAAATCAAATTTGATGTACGAATCTATTCGGAAGACCAGTATTATGCGTCTCTGAAAACCATGCTTGCTACAGGAAGAGGCACGGATCTGTTTTTTGTACAGCCGGAATATGCCGGTTCTAATGGAGTAGCAGCTTTGGCACAGGCTGGGTATCTGGAACCGGTGGAGGAACTGGCTGCAATAAAAAATGCAAAAGAAACGAAGGATGACAGCTATTTTTTGTCCAATGGTCCGCACATTTACAGTGTATCAATTCGGAGCATGGGGCTTGGCGTTATTTACAATAAGGGATTATTCCAAAAATATGGAGTATCGGTGCCAGAGACCTGGCAGGAATTTCTGGATTGCTGTGAAATTTTTTATCAGGCAAATGTACAGCCGCTTATGATGAGCGGAAAAGATGCTAATACATTGCAATATGGAATTTATGAAATAGCGGCAGATCAGATTTACAGGAAGAATCCGGACTTTGACGAACAGTTGCGTGATGGAGAAGTGCACTTTACGGATAAAGGAACCTGGGATGAAGTATTTAAGAGATTTCTGAACTTATATGATAGGGGATATATGGGGGATGAAGTCATGGAGTTAGGTTATTCAGAGGCATCGGAAAATTTTGGGAATAATGGTGCGGCGATGATGTTTGCGGGAACAGGAGAGGCAGACAGCTATGTGCAGATGGATGAATTTGGCTTCTTTTTATTGCCCGTGGAGAAAGAAGACGAGCCGACGCTTTGCTGTATGGGAGAAGTTGGCGGAATCAGTCTGTATTCTGGATCTGATAAAAAAGAGCTATGTGAAGAACTTTTAAATGATATTTACACAGCGCAGATAGAAAGCAAGGCAGAATCTGATAAGCATATAAATGATCTTTTCCCGGAAATCCGACAGGCAAAAGAAAGTGGAAATGTTGTGACTTTATGTAATCAAGGATGGAACAATAATGTGGAACATATAATGGAAGGAATGTTGGGAGAGTATTTATCTGGTCATTCTTTGCAAATAGAAGAGATTACAACGGCAATGGAGAAAGAACTGCGAAAATAAGTCAGGAAAAATCTGCATTTTATAGATGAAAACAGAATACCTAACATTTTGTCACAGTTATTTTAACAAAATGTCACAGGAACCCCGGTATACTAAAGATACAATGTAGAATAACAGGGGGAAATGTATATGAACGGAAAATGGAAAAAGGTAATGGCAGGGATTATGACGCCTGCAATGCTGTTATCAGCAGGATTTCCTGTAAATGTATTTGCATCTGAGGAGACAGCTGCAACATCTTTTTTGGAAATGCTTCAGCAGAATTATGGGGAACCGGCGCAGCAGTATAAGACAGAGGCAAGATGGTGGCTTCCAGAAGGCTCTCATACAGATGAGACTATTATTGAAGAAATTACGGCAATGCATGATCAGGGATTTACCGGATTCGAACTTTGCATGCTGGACGAGGCAGGTTCAGATGACAGTATTTATGCATATGGTTCTGAATCCTGGAGCCATGATGTGAAAGTTGCAATTGAAACAGCTACAAGCCTTGGAATGTCTGTAGGTCTTACCAGCGGTACACACTGGCAGTGTGCAAATATTCCAGGACTGGATCCAAACAGCGAAGCAGCAGGACAGGAAGCTGGATGGTCTATGACTCGTGTGGCAGCCGGAGAGAGCGTAAGTGGTGCACTGACAAAACCAAAGGTAAGAGAAGGACGTGAGGGAGAAGTTGACCAGACACTGATCGGTGTGTATGCATATAAAATAGATCACGATGGAACCGGTGGACAGGATGAAGGTCCGAGTCAGCAAGATCCAACTATTCTGAATCAGAGCAGTATGATTGATTTGTCCGATCAGGTGACTGTAAACGATGATAATGAGTGGTTATTAGACTGGACGGCACCAGATGATGGTGATTACATGCTGTATGTTCTCTGCCAGCAGGGAACCTTTGAGACTTGTGATCCAGCACAGACTACAGCATATGCTATTAATTATTATAATGAAGCCGGTGTGGATGCACTGAAAGACTTTATCCAGAATAATATTTTAAGTGATCCGGAACTGGTAGAAGCAGTTAAGAATGGAAATGTACAGTTTTTCCTGGATTCTTTGGAAATTGATAATAGTGACGGAACCAGAAGTATGTACTGGACAAAAGATATGAAAGAAGAATTCCTTGCAAGAAAAGGATATGATATCAGTCCATATCTTCCGCTGTTTATTGGAATCAATGTTGGTTCCTGTTTCACCGGAATTATACCAGGAGATACTGTTAATACAGAGAAAACAGGTCCGTATATTCTTGGCTCTGGAGAGGAAGGAAATACAGAACTGACCTGGCAGATTATGAATGATTTTTATGATGTTCAGACACAGCTGATTCAGGAAAAGATGATTACTCCGTTAAAAGAGTGGGCACATGAAAACTACAATATGACTGTTCGTGCACAGAACCCATATGGAACTTATATGGAAATTTCTGAGATGACAGAAGCTACTGATTATACAGAAACAGAAACTTTGAACATGAAAGATCAGCCGGATCTGTATCGTCTGTGGAGCGGTGGAGCACATATCATGAACAAGCTGTATTCTTCTGAGACCGGTGCGATCGGCGGAATGAACTATGCTTTAAGTGAGGAAGACTATCTGAGAATGTCCTACGATCAGTATGCAGTTGGCGTTAACCGTGTTATCTGGCATGGACATGCTTCTTCCTGGGGACCGGAAGATACTACTGCATGGCCGGGATATGAAGGCATGTATGCAGGTATTTCCACAAGACTGGACAGCCGTGAGCCGAACTCAAAAGATTATGCAGAGATGAATAACCACCTTGGAAGGGTTCAGGAACTTTTAAGAGAAGGTGTTTCCCGTACAGATATCGGAATTCTTCACCTGAGATATGGCGAAAATACCGCATATCCGTTCTCTGATATGAATGCATTCAGAGAGCATAAAGGGCTTACATGGTCTGATACTTCATTACAGGACAATGGATATACCTATGATTATTTCTCCCCGGATTATCTGGACAATATGACTTATGATCCGGAGACCGGACTAGGAGAAAATGTTGGCTATCAGGCAATCATCGTGCAGCAAGAAGTGCTTCCGGTCGAGGACGCAAAGACTCTTCTGGAGTTTGCAAAACAGGGGCTGAAAGTGGTCGTACTGGATGGTGCAGGTACCAAATCTCCATATAATGATGATACAGCAGAAGAATTGAACAGTGTTATGGACGAGCTGAAGGCGCTGGATAATGTAAAAACAGCTGCATCTGAGGCTGATGCTATGGCTGTTTTACAGGAATTGGATGTTCGCCCTAGAGCCGAGCTGACTGGCGGAAATACCCAGCTTATGACACAGTTAAGGGAGAATGATGGAGATCGTTATCTGTATGTTTATAATTATTGCGACGGTTCCAAGTGCGGCATTGATCATGGCCTGAATGCAACACAGGAGATCAGCCTGGAGGGTGAATACATTCCGTATTACATTGATTCCTGGACTGGTGATGTGGAGAAAGTGGCAAATTATCGCCATGAAGATGGAAGAACTATTATTACTGTTGACATTGATTACTGCAATGTTGCACTTTATGCATTTGAGCCTGCAGCAGAGGAAGAAAACCATGTGACAGAGGCTGATGGAAAAGTTCTTACAAAAGCAGATGGCACAACTGTAATGCGCGTAACAGAGAGCGGAAGCTATAAAGCAGTGGACAATGCAGGAAATGAAACTACAGTGGACGCAGAAGTTCCGGAAGCACAGCCTCTTAACAACTGGAAACTGACTGTAGAGAGCTGGGAGCCAGGTGATAAACTGACCAGATCCGAGACAAGAAATACGACTGTGATGGAAGACGGAGAACTTGTGGAGAAGGAAGTCACTACTACAGAAGTGAAATATGATACCAAGAAGACCAACATCGATGTAGAACTTTCTGAACTGAAGACCTGGGATGAAATCGAGGAAGTAGGTCAGAGTGTATCCGGTATCGGTTATTATGAAACTACATTTGACTGGGACAACACAAAGGCAGATGGCGCATATCTGGATCTTGGAACTATCCCGCAGTCTGTGACTGTAGAAGTAAATGGCCAGAAGACTGCACCAGTCAATGTAAATGACGCAATTGTGGATATTTCTGAATATCTGGCAGATGGAGAAAATACTTTGAAAGTTACAGTAACTTCAACTTTAACCAACTATTTGCTTTCCGTTGGAAGAATGGAAGAAGGTCCGGTTGGTTTCACAGATTATGAAGTGAAATACTTCAAGAATGGTTTATCTTCTGTGACTCTGATGCCGTATGTGGAGAAAGAGATTGCACTGAACGAGTAAGCAGCAGTAAGAAAAAATGCTGTGGAAATTACAGAAGAATTTTTGTAAATAACATTCTTTGATAATGTAAAGATTGTTGTCAGAAGGCGCGGGATAAGGAAACTATCCCGTGCCTTTGTCATGAAAACAAGTATATTTTAAATCAATGGGAAAGAATAATATTAGGAGAAAACCTAACATTTTGTCACAATCTTTTTAACCAAATGTCACTCTCGATTCGATATACTAAGTTTACAAACATAACGGGAGGTTTTTTACATGAAGAAAAAGAAAGTACTGGCATTATTACTGGCAGCAACAATTACAGCAGGGAGCAGCATGAGCGGACTGGCAGTTCCGGTAAGTGCGGCAGCAGATCTTGCGGTAACGGATACCGCAGTGGATTATCAGAAAAATCCAGTAGGTATGGATGCTTCTGATGTGAAATTTTCCTGGGCAATGACATCCGCAGAAGTTGGTGCAGGCCAGAAATCTTACCAGATTGTAGTGACAAAGGACAGTGCAGATGGAGATGTAGTATGGGACAGCGGCGTTGTGGAAGATGACAGATCTACAGCTGTTTACTATGATGGAGATGCACTGGAGAATGAGACCAGATATTACTGGATGGTAACAGTTACAGATAAAGATGGCGATACAGCAACTTCCGAGCCGGCATATTTTGAGACTGCTACGGATATGTCTGATGCACAGTGGATCGTGGCTGGAAGAGAAGGGGAGAGCGCTCCTTTATTCCGCACAGAAGTAAATCTGGATAAAGAAATTGCAAGTGCAAGATTGTATATTACCTCTATGGGTGTATATGATGCATATATCAATGGACAGCGAGTACTGTCAGATGTAAATGATATTTTTAACCCTGGCTGGACAAACTTTTATACAAATGTAAATTATCAGACTTATGATGTAACCAATCTTCTGACACAGGGAGATAATGCAATTGGCGTTGCTGTTGGCGGCGGCTGGTATCAGACAAGCTATAATACAGATTATTCAGATGCTTTTGGTGATGATGATACTGCAAAGGAACGCGGACTTCTTGCCAAGATTGTAGTGAAATATGCTGACGGCAGTGAGCAGGTACTCACGACCAACGCAGATGACTGGAAAGCTTCTACATACAGCCCATATGTAGAAGATGATTTCTTTAATGGCGAGACATTTGACGCAAATATTGCAGATGAGATTTCTGGATGGAATGAAGTTGGATACGATGTATCGGACGAAAATGTATGGAAAGCAGTAACAACGACGGAATATAAAGGAACTGTAAATCCGAGCGCAAGAGCAGAAGCACGTATTGACGATTCTTATGAGCAGAAACCAATCGGCGGATATACTTACAATGAAAGCGAAAATATCGAAGGTACCGGAACATCCGAAGGCCTTTGCTATGGCGAGGTTGTAGAGCATGAGGTCGATGTAAACGGCGATATTGAACTGAAGGCTGGGGATAAACTTATTCTGGATATGGGACAGAATATGGTTGGCCTTACTGATATGATTTTGTCTGGTGAAAAAGATACCACAGTTACTCTGAGATTCGCAGAAGCATTAAATGATGGACGTGATGCTGACTACGTTTCTGATGAAGAGGACGGAAATGGACCAATGGGAAGCGATGGCCCGAAAGGAACTTTGTATCGTGTTGCTCTTCGTTCAGCTGAGTGTACCGATGAATATGTGATGACTGGTGCAGAGCAGGAAGAATATCAGCAAACTTTTACTTATCGTGGATTCCGTTACGTAGAAATTTCTGCAACAAGCGATATTACGGTTCACAGTGTAAGAGGCCGTGTTGTTACTTCAGTAGGAGAAAAGACTGGTACACTGGAAACTTCCAATGCGGAAGTAAATCAGTTAATCCAGAATACCTTATGGAGTCAGATGGGAAATTATCTGTCCATTCCGACAGACTGCCCGCAGCGTGACGAACGTGGAGGCTGGACTGGTGATGCACAGCTGTTTGCACAGACTGCAATGCTGAATTTTGATATCACCAGTTTCCTGGAAAATTATATTGACATTATGAATGATTATGCACAGCAGAACAACAACGTTTATGGACCAACCATGCCTGAGTCTGGTTTTGCAGGATGGAAAAACTGTGGATGGAGTGATGCCGGTGTTATCATTCCGTGGGTAGTTTATCAGGAAACAGGAGATGCCCGGCTGATCGAACAAGGATATGAGCAGATGGATCTGTACATGAGTTCTGTCAACTCTATTCCGGATATGACCGATGAGACAAGTGGATATAATAGCGTAATGTTTGGTGACTGGCTTGCTTATTCAGGAACTTCACTTGGTTGCATGAATGCTCTTTATCGTATTTATGTAACACAGTTGATGGAAAAGATGGCCAATGTGATTGGAAATGAGGAGATGGCTTCCAAATACGCGGCAAGCTATGACGAACTGAAAGCTGCTTTTATGGAAAAATATGTGGATGAAGAAGGCAACCTTCTTTCTTCCTCTGCTGATAATGAGACTGAGGTTGCGACCAGCCTTCAGGGTTATCCGATTATTGATAATGCGCAGACAGGCCTTCTGTGGGCATTAAAGACTGGAATGTACACCAGCGATGAAATGAAAGAAACAATGGTGAAGAACCTTTTGGCAAACGTTCACAATGAAGGCGGAGCAATCCGTGAGGGAATGGCAGAGGATACCCTTTCTGTTGGATTCCTTGGTGTCAATGTAATTCTTCCAGTATTGACCGATATTGGAGCTGGAGATCTTGCTTATACATTACTTTTACAAAACGAAGATCCATCCTGGCTGTATGCAGTAGAAAATGGTGCAACTACGACATGGGAGCGTTGGAATTCCTACTCTGTGAAAGATGGTTACGGAAACAGCAGTATGAACTCCTTTAACCATTATTCCTATGGTTCCTGTGTTGAGTGGATCTACAATTACATGAGTGGTATCAAGAGTGATGAGAATGCACCTGGATATAAACATTTTATTCTTCAGCCAACTGTTGATACTGAGGGAAGAATTGATTCTGTAAACGGTTCCTATAAATCCATGTACGGTCTGATTGAGAGTAACTGGACATCAAAAGATGGAAAGATTGCCACCTATAAAGCAGTGGTTCCCGCAAACAGTAGTGCAGCTTTATACCTGCCGATTGGCGAAGAAATTGCAAATGAACTGGAAGTTCCAGAGGGTGCGACCTATGTAGGCCAGGAAGAAAGAAACGGTGTGGATTGCGCAATGTATGAACTGGAAGCTGGAACTTATGAGTTTAACTGTGAAGCATAACAGATATAGAAATTAAGTAATCCTAATCAAGTAGATAATAAAAACTTTTTCTGCCACCAGATGTAAAAAGCTGGTGGCAGTTTTTGCGCTATTAGCCAGTTCCTTTTTCTTGACAATTTTTGATTTGGTGTGCAAAATAATCTAAGAAAGAGAATGATAGAAAGCTGTGATGTAATATGAAACGTATTGATTTTGAAAACGGGACTGTGACCAGAAATATTTTTAGTGCGGCAATCCCTATGCTGGTGGCGCAGATTCTGAGCCTTTTGTATAACATTGTGGATCGCATTTATATTGCGAGGATACCGGATGTGGGAACTACGGCGCTGGGAGCAGTGGGGCTTTGCTTTCCGCTGATTATGATTATTACGGCGTTTGCCAATCTGTTTGGAAGCGGCGGCGCGCCTCTTTTTTCCATTAACAGGGGAATGAAGGAGAACCAGAAAGCACGGATGATCATGGACACTTCCTTTACCATGGTATGCGCAAGCGGCGTGATCCTGATGGTGATCGGACTTGTGTTTGCAAGGCCGCTGCTGGTGGTGTTCGGGGCTTCTAAGGATGCGCTTGGGTACGCATATCCGTATATGATGCTCTACCTGATTGGAACGGTGCCGTCTATGATTGCTACAGGAATGAATCCCTTCATTAATGCCCAGGGATATGCCACTACAGGAATGCTGTCCGTGGCAATTGGAGCTGTGGCGAATCTGATTTTGGATCCGCTGTTTATTTTTGCCTTTGGACTTGGGATTAAAGGAGCGGCAATTGCCACTGTGATTTCCCAGTTTCTTTCTGCGGCGTATGTGCTTCTTTTCCTGGAAAGAAGGGCGGAGATGAAGGCGCGGCTTTTAAAGCGAAATGAGCTGCGCAGCTGTGTGGAGTATGGGAAAAATATTGTCAGTCTTGGAACTGCAGGCTTTATTATGCAGCTAACCAACAGCCTGGTAACGATCTGCTGCAACAATGTGCTGGGCGTGACGGGCGGAGATGTGTACATATCGGTTATGACCATTGTGTCCAGCGTGCGGCAGATGGTGGAGACACCGATTTATGCTATCAATGAGGGCACTTCCCCGATTCTCAGCTATAATTACGGAGCCCATCGACCTGTACTTGTACGCAAAGCTATGGTGACAATGGCTATGATGATTCTGGTTTACACGGCTGTAATGTGGAGCGTGATTATTTTTGTACCGGATTATCTGATCGCAGTATTCAGTTCAGATAAGCTTCTTGTGAAGGATGCGGTTCCGGCGCTGAAAACTTATTTTGCTGCCTTTATTTTCATGGATCTACAGTACATTGGACAGACCGTTTTCAAGTCACTGAATAAGAAAAAGCAGGCGATTTTCTTTTCCCTGCTGAGGAAAGTTGTGATCGTGGTGCCGCTTACTTATCTGTTTCCCTATGTGTTTCACATGGGAACGCATGGGGTATTTCTGGCGGAGCCAGTGTCTAATGTGATTGGCGGAGGGCTTTGCTTCTTTACTATGCTGGCAACGATTCTGCCGGAGTTAAAGCGAATGGAAAAACAATAGGCAAGAAATTAATGATTAAGGTCTACTTGAAAATCCACGCCGTACATCTTGAGTTTTCTGCGAATTATGTTTACAAAAAAGCTTTGCGCAATAGTGCCAGCTGAATGGTTGCAAAAATCTCAAGCACAGGATTGTAAAAAAGGGAGAAATACTGATATGGAAAACACACTCATGATTGGAGGCGTAAGCTTGCTTTGCATTCTTGCCCACGTCCCCAGTCTGCTCCTGCGAATAGTCCCATTTCATGAAAAAATTTCGGATAAAGACAAGCGCCGCTTAACTGCAATTTACCTGGCTGGTCTGGCTGTGGATTTCGGGATCTGCATGTGGATGGGAATCAACAGGGCAATCGACGTGCCTTTTTATAAGGTGAATCTGATTGCTTTCTGCATTGTTATGGCAGTGGTAAATGTCCAGATTGTCCGCGGATACACCAAAGTGCATTTATTTGTCTTTGGAATTGTGGCGGATATTGTTATGATTACGTTGGCCGTTGGAGCGTATATCAGCTCCCATCTTGGAATGCAGGGAAATGCAGCGGGGATTGCCCAGACCAGTGTGATTGCGATTATCATTTATGCTGTTCTATATCCCCTGCTTAGGCGATTGATGAGATATACTGTGACTCCATTTCTGGAAATCGACTGCAAAAACTACTGGAATTCCATCTGGTTTATTCCCATTGCCCTGTTCTTTGCCAGTATTTTTTCCAATGGCGCAGATGCTTACACCAGCACCTTTAGCCAGATGTTAAGCAAGTGCCTGATCGGTGCGGCGACCATACTGCTTTGTATCGCCATTGCCCGTGACCACCAGCGGTTCCGCAATGAGGAAAAGATGAATCAGCAGATCGACCAGCAGAAAGGTTACTACCAGGCACTTACCGGGCAGGTTCTTGCTGAAAGGGAAGCACGCCACAATTTCCGTCACCAGGTGGCGGCAATTAAGGGACTTCTTGATGCTGATGACCTTCAGGGCCTGCGGGATTACTGTGACAATCTGGAACTGGAGCAGATGGGAAAAGTGGACATTCCATACACCGGAAATGCTGCGGCAGACGGTGTCCTCTACCATTACGGCTGTCTTGCCAAGGCGAAAAACATCGATTTTTCCGTGTGCTGTCATCTGAAAGACCTTTCGATCCAGGATACAGATCTTTGTACCATTCTGGGAAATGCACTGGACAATGCAGTAACTGCAGCCGGGGCATATGAGGGGGAACGCTATATCGAAGTTTTTTCAGAGAAAAAGCACGACATGCTGCTGATTACAGTAGACAATTCTTTCGACGGAGTACTTCTCCAGGAGAAAGATAAGATTTATTCCAAAAAGCGGAAAACTGGAGAGGAAGGAATCGGAATTCTCTCCATCAAAAAGCTGTGTGGGAAAAACGGCGGCACCTGTAAGTTTGAGGCCGACGGAAACCGCTTCCAGGCAAGTTTTCTGCTGAAGAATATGTAGGAAAAACATTCTGTAAAACGAAAGATAATTCGATAAAACGAATCCTGAAAATTGTGTAATAAAGTGAAAAAGTATCTCTGTATATCGAAATAGCATTCGATATACAGAAATACCAATGGAATGAATAAGTTTATAATAATCGGACAAGTAACAAAAAACTGGCGGAGCATAAAGCAATATGCTGCCGCCGTTTTTGTCTTATACAGCTGTATTTTTCCCATCTTCCAGGCCATCCAGCGCCAGCATCACCCGGCAGATAAAGGACTCTTTTGTGGCGGAAAAGTCTGCTACGCCGTTGTATTTCTCAGCAATCTGACGGATAAGGCGGATGCCGTAGCCGTGGTAGCTGGGATTGCTTTTGGTAGTTTTCAGGTCCGGATTATCCTCCAGTACATTTCCGGAAGAAGAGTTCTGTACGGTGAGAATAAAGTAGTTTTTCTGCGTTTTTGCGTTGAAAAAAATCCTTGGTTCAGGGGTTTCCCGGGCTGCTTCCAGGGCATTATTCATAATATTATTGATCAGGGAAAACAGATCTTCTGTGCTGTATGGAAGCTCTTTGGGCACGCTGATATGGACCTGAATGGGAATATTATGTGCCTTGATTTCGGCAAGCTTTCGATTGACAATCACATCAAAATCGTAGTTCCTGGAAGTCACAAGCTGTTCCGCAGTGGGAATATCTTCAAGCATATCCTGCAGTTCCTGGTCCAGTGCCTGGTAGTCCTGCTTCTTCAGAAGCGTTTTCATAAGGAGCAGTTTTCCCTGGTATTCGTGCCGGAAAAGACGGATCTGCTGAGACATTTCTTCAAGCTCAAAAATATAATTGCGATAGCTGTTTTCAATTTCCTGCTGGAACAAAAGCCGCTGATTTTCTGCCTGGTGACGGGAGGATTCTCCGATAAGCAGAAAGATCAGAAGGGAGATGATTACCAGCAATGTGTAAGTAATATTCAGAATAAACATGGAGTCCATAATAGCACCAAGATAGATGGCTGCAATGTTTAATCCAAGGGCACAAACCGTAATCAGACACAGGAAAAAGGGGTCTGTGATTTTTATCAGTGATCGTCCAAGCTTGATAAGAAGCCAGGTCAGCAGTGAGGACAAAAGCATAATGCACAGGGTACGAATTACATAAATCATATTCCAGCCAGGAAGCAGATCGGCAGGCCACAGATAACTGATGGTATAGGAAAGCGGGTGAAGCTGGCTGCTTACCGGAATATAAAAAAGGGCCAGGATCACCAGATGGCTTAAGGTAGCTTTTGTCAGAATGCAGCCCATAATAATGGCAAAAGTAAGAAGCATTACAGGGCGAATATTAGGCGCATTTTCCTGTAAGGGAAATACATCATCCGGCCTTCGTATAGATCCCCGGTCTGTAAGAAGCTTCAGCAAAAAGAAATAAAACTGTCTCCAGGCCATGCCTGCAGCTGCTATTATAACAGCGTATAAAATGCGGTTATTCTGGAAAATGCGCTTCTTAAAAACTGCTGTAAATATGATCATCAGGAATACAGTATCCCGGAAAAAATATAAAAAATCATCAATAGAATGAACGATATCGCCTAACATAAAAGCCTCCCATATTCCTGTCGGATCTCCTGTACACGGTGCTTGCTGACCGGAATGTGTTCCCCGTTATCCAGCTGGATATCCTGTCGGTTAATGGTAAAAATGTAGCGGTAATTTACCAGAAAACCTTTATGCACCCGGAGAAAACCATAGGGCAGAAGCTCTTTTTCCAGAGAGGAAAGTGTATAGGGGATGGAAAGATTCTGTACCGGATCTGCGTAATGAATGTGCAGGATCTTGTTCTGGCATTCCACATAGCAGATACTGAGTGGGTGAAGTGTATAAATGGAATGTGCGCAGTTTAAGGTAATGGTTTCCTGCAGGTGGATCCGCATATCTGCCAGCAATGCCGTGATAACCTCCGGCAGTTCTGATTCGCAGAAACGCTTGCGGATAAACCAGAAAGGATTTACCTTGAAGGTCTGATATACAAGGCTTTCTACTGTGGAAACAAAAATGAGATAAGGCTTGATCTCGTATGCCTTTAAGGAAACAGCCAGATCAATTCCATTGGTTTCGGGCATATCAATATCCAGAAAAAGAATATCACAGGGCTGATTTTTCTGAAAGGCATCTGTGAGTGCTGATGCAGATAAAAAGGTATGGATGTCTGTATCAATCTGATGTTTATGTAATTCTTCTTGAACCAGTTCTGCAAATTTGTCTGCAAATATCCGGTCATCGTCACAGATAAAAATATGCATGGGGAAAAGGCCTTCTTTCTACTTGTAGGTTATATTTGAAATAAATGAACAGCTTTATTGTATAAAATTACTTATTAAAAGTCAAATATATAAGATTACTTGTGCGTTTCCAGTTGCGCTAGAAAAAGACCAGTTGCGAAAATGGGTAGATTTCACAAAAAATATGTGATAATGTTCATATTACCATAAAAAATAACCATAGAACAAAAAGAAATAAAAGCCTTATGGGGGAGGCTGTTCTTAGCAAAGAAGGAGGAAGAAAATGAAGAACAAAGTAGCAAGAATTTTTCTGGCAGCATTATTAACATCATCTATGGTAATGCCAGGAGCTGTAAATGTATTTGCAGAGGAAGCCGCAGAGCAGGAAGCTGCTTCAGACGAGGAAACTGCAGGGGACGAGCAGGCAGATGCTGCTGAGGTAGAAACAGAAGTAACCGAGGACGGCGTGGTTATTCAGTACTTCCAGAGCCCGGACAATGATTCCAAACCTATGGCCCGTATGTGGTTCCCGGATGCAGGAGCTGGTGCAGACGACAACGACGTGATCGAAAAACAGATCCAGGAACTGGCAGATAAAGGCTTCGGCGGCGTGGAAGTTGCAATGCTTGCAGACGGTGTAAGCTACAACAATGAAGAAGGCCGTGAGTATGGCTGGGGAACTGAAAACTGGCGCAAGCTTCTGAAAAAGGTTTTAAAGGCAGCTGCAAAAATAGAGGGCGGTTTCCAGGTAGACGCTACCATTTCTGCACATTGGCCGCCGGCATTTAATACCATTGATCCTAATGATGACGCAGCAAGCAAGGAGCTTTCTTATAGTGTAACAAAGCTTACGGCAGGAGAAGATGGAAGTCTTGATCTTACACTTCCAGAGCAGAAAACCAGTGGAGCAGTAAACCGCTTTACAGGTAAATCTGCATATCCGGGATTCCTTTTTACAGATACTTTTGTTGCAGCAGCCAAGGTTCAGGTTTCTGGAATTGAGACAACAGAGGATGAAGAAGGAAACGAGACAAGCACTTATGTATTTGATTATTCTACCCTTACACCGATTACAGATAATGTAAGCGCAGACCATGACGGCGGTTATGCAGCAGGTGTACCGGATAAAGAAACAGCAGACAAATACGGATGGGATTATGATGAGATCTGCGAAGCTTTTGGACCGGAACCCGAGGGAGAGCTGGTAAACAATAACGGAAAAGCAGATGCAAACTACAACCGTGCACGTATGGCTGACTGGCAGGATGCATACAAGCTGGATACCTCTGATCTGGAAGTGCCGGAATCCTCAGAGGGGGGATGAGATTCAGCCAGGTGACTGGGTTGTTCTTTCCTCTTTCTATCGTGGAACCGGACAGGCAATCGAGGGTGGACGTATCATGCATAACATGGTATTTGTCACCAGCTACTACAATGAAGTGGGAACTTCCACAGTAACAGATTACTGGGACAAAATGTTTGAGGAAGATCCGGAACTGAAAGAGCTTATGGAAGCAAATCCGGGATATATTTTCGAGGATTCTATTGAGTCTTCCAGCACAGCTTCTTACTGGGCAGCCGGGCTTCAGGATGATGCAGCAGATCTGGAATATGGTGATATTCTTTCCCTGGTGGCTGCAAGCCGTTATACAGGAAGCGGTTTCGGCGGATCTACTTTGACAGAGTTCTTCAAATTTGATAATGACGATGGATTATCAGACCGTATTTATGAGGACTACAATACTCTTCTTGCGGATTCTTATGTGAAATACCGTGTTTCCGGTGTTACAAACTGGGCACATGATACCATTGGATGGGGCTTCCGCGGACAGACTTACCAGCTTCCGGGACTTGAGATCAGCAAGGCTGCAAGCGTGGCTGATGTACCGGAGTGCGACAATATGTCCAAGGGTGACGGAGTTCGTTATCAGTCCGGAACATACAACGTAAACGACAAGGATTATCTGACTATGGAGGCAATCACAGGCCCGACAATCGAGTATGCAACTATGGATGATGTGATCACAGAGCTTGGACAGAACTATTCTGACGGCGTGAACAGAGCAATCCTGCATGGTACTCCATATGCCAAAACCTTCAACGGATACAATTCACAGTGGCCAGGCTGGCTGCCATTTGGTGTAGGCTCCTTTGGCTCCGCTTATACTTACCGTGCTGCATACTGGGATGATATTGACACAGAGACTTCCTATATGTCACGTATCCAGGCGGTTCTGCAGAAGGGAACTGCACAGATCGATCTGGCAGTGCTGGTTGATAAGGAAAGCACTTTCGATTTCGAAAGCGGAAACCGTTTCCAGAACCTGCTTGACAGCGGTTATTCCTATAACCTGATCAGCGAGGCAATTCTGGAGAGTGATAATGCATACGTAGAAGATGGAAAGCTTGCTCCGGAAGGGCCTGCATTTAAAGCCCTGATTCTGGACAGAGTCAACACCTTTGATGTGGAAAATATGGAGAAGGTAATCGAGTATGCAAAGAGCGGACTTCCGGTTATTGTTTATGACAGTACTTTCAGCAAGGTATATGGAAGCAATGTAGAGGATGATGCGGTTCTTGCAGAGAAATTTGCAGAGCTTCTGGAGATGGATAATGTAATCCAGGCAAACAGCGTGGAAGATGTAAAGCAGGCACTTGCAGATGTAAATGTAATTCCATATGCACAGTATGAGACTGCACAGCTTGAGACAACCATGTACACAGATAAAGCAGATGGAAGCAACTACTATTACATGTACAACAATGCATATCCGGAAAACTCCGGCATGATGGGCAATGATCAGGCTTCCGAGTACAAGGGAGAAGAGAAAGCAATCAAAGACGCTGTGATTACTTTGGCTGGAAAGGGTGTTCCATATAAACTGGATACTCATACAGGCGAAATTACCCAGGTTGGTGCATATACCGTGAATGATGATGACACGGTAACCTTCGAGATGGACGAGCTGTATGGCGGTGATTCTGTAATTTACTGTGTAACAGAAGATACAGAGAACTTCCCGGCAGAAAGTGTTTATGTAACAGAGGCTGACGGTGATGTAGTTCGCACTGAGGATGGCGTAGCTCTTCGAAGCAACGAAGCAGGAAGCTATACATTTACTTTATCAGATGGAACAGAGGCTTCCGCAGATGTGGAAAAGACACTGGATACTCTGGATCTTACAGATGCCTCCTGGAATTTGCTGATCCACAGCTATGGACCTGGCGAGGATGAAAATGATCCAAGCGTAAGCAAGATAACAGACGTTGATTTTGGCGAGCAGAAGCTTGGCAAGTGGAAAGATATCAAAGCTACAGAGGATCAGTTGAATGAGTTGGGCGTAACCGATATGCTTTACGTTTCTGGTGTTGGCGAGTACACGACAACCTTTACTTTACCGGAGGATTGGAGTGATACAACGGGAGCATACCTGGATGTAACTTATGGAAAGGATCAGATCGGTGAGATCACAATCAATGGAACTTCTCTGGATGCAAACAATGCAAGCGACAGGGTTGATCTTGGCGGATACCTTGTTTCCGGAGAAAACACACTGACCATTAAGATTTCCACAACATTATATGCAAGAATGTATGCAACAAACAGCGGTTATGAAGGACGCGACTTTGGTATGGGTACCGGATTTATGCAGCCGGAGGATCCAGAGGCATTCTATGATGGATTGTTAAGCGTTACTTTAACACCTTATACACAGACTGTAATTCAGTAAAAACAGCAGATATTGTATGGAAAAGAAGCAATAATATAAAGATGCTTCCGGGATTGAACAGGAATCCCGGAGGCATCTTTTTATAAAAAAACATTTCTTATTATTATGGAAAATTCTTATATTCATGGAAAAAATCTTCCCAAATAATGCTGTGAATGGTATAACTAATGTAGTAAGATTAAGCGAGAAGGTTTATAAAGACAAAACGGAAGTGGTAATAAGAGTATGACGATAAAAACGAAAATAATGGAAACGGATTCGGTTACGGGGGCGTTAAACCGGACGGGATTTTTCCATAAGGTGAGGAAGATTATGGAGGCGAATCCGGAGCAGGATTACGCCATTGCTTATTTTAATATTCAGAGGTTTAAAACTGTAAATGACCTGTTTGGATACAGGGCGGGAGATGCGCTGCTGAAAAGAGTTGCGGAGATTCTTTCCACCTGTTTTCTGAATCCGCTGGCGGTGGGAAGACTGGAGGCGGACAGGTTTACGGTTTTTACGAAAAAGAAGGATATGGATCTGGAGAGACTGCCGGAGCTTTTGCACAGAACCTACACGAAGGGGGAACTGAAGCTGGAGCTTTATGGAAAATGCGGCGTTTTCTTTGTTCCCCGTCACACCAGCTTAAGCGTGTCGGAGATGTGCGACAGGGCAAAGATTGCCAAGTCCAATATTTCTAACCAGTTTGTGCAGCCCTATGCTGTTTTTAATGAGCAGATGCGGGTAGACTATGAGCAGAGAAGCATTGCCCTTCTTCATCTGGATGACGCCATGAGAAATGGGGAAATCCAGGTGTATTATCAGCCGATTTACGATGCCTGGACGGGAGAAATTGCACTGGCGGAGGCGCTGACAAGATGGTTCAGCCGTGAGTTCGGAAGCATTTCCCCGGCGAAGTTTATTCCTATTCTGGAGGAGAGCGGATATATTACCAAGCTGGATTATCATGTGTACCAGACGGTGCGTAAACTGATCGAGAAACGCCAGAAAGAAGGAAAACGGAACGTAGATATCGGGGTAAATCTTTCCAGAATGGACCTGATGGATAAGAACATTATGGATACGATTCTGAATGATGCGAAGAGTTTCCGCTGGGAAGTATCAGCTATGAGCTTACAGAGTCTGCTTACGCGGGCATTTCAGAGGATGGGAATAAATTTCTGACCCAAATGCATGCAGAGGGAACCAAACTTCTGGTGGATGATTTCGGAAGCGGAGTGTCTTCTTTTAGTACGATCCGCGATTATGATTTTGACATTCTGAAGCTGGATATGGGCTTTGTGCAGAAAATCGGGCTAAACAGAAAAAATAACAATATTATCATTTCCCTGATTGAGCTGGCACACCGCCTTGATCTGAAGGTGATCGCGGAGGGCGTGGAGACGAAGGAGCAGGCAGATTTTCTGAGAAATTACGGATGTGATTATTTCCAGGGATTTTATTTTTCCAAGCCGCTTCCGCAGGAGGAATTCGAGGCGCTGCTGGACAAATAGAGGGAAGCATTTGCTGGCAGCGCGGGAATTAAGTGATAGGGACATACAAGAGGTGGACACGATGGTAAAGGTTGACTTAATTACAGGTTTTCTTGGTTCTGGGAAAACTACATTTATAAAGAAATATGCATCCTGGCTGATGAAGCAGGGGCAAAATATTGGAATTCTGGAAAATGATTTCGGGGCAGTGAATGTGGATATGATGCTGCTTCATGATCTGGAGGGCGAGAACTGTGAGCTGGAAATGGTTTCTGGCGGATGCGATAAGGACTGCCATAGGAGAAGGTTTAAGACCAAGCTGATCGCAATGGGAATGTGCGGTTATGACCGGGTGCTCATTGAGCCCTCTGGAATTTTTGATGTGGACGAGTTTTTTGACGCGCTTTACGAGGAACCGCTGGATAAATGGTATCAGATTGGAAATGTGATTACCATTCTGGATGCGAAGCTGGAGGAGAAGCTGCAGCCACAGGCGGAATATCTGCTGGCATCTGAGGCGGCTGACGCGGGATGTATTGTTCTGAGCAAGAGCCAGGAGGCATCGGCGGAGGAAATCAAAGGGACGGTGGAACATCTGAACCGTGCGCTGGAAAGTGTGAAGTGTAAACGCCGCTTTACAGAAAAGGAAGTGCTGAACAAAGACTGGGAGCAGTTTACAGATGAGGATTTCCAGCGGATTTTTAACAGCGGGTATGTGATGGAGGACTTCGAGAAGCAGTGCTTCGATGAGAAGGAAGGCTTTCAGTCCCTGTACTTTATGGAACTGAAAATCTCTCAGGAGAGGCTGGAAAAGTCGGCCCATGAAATCCTGGAAGATCCAGAGTGCGGGGATGTTTTTCGAATTAAGGGATTCGTGAAGCTGGCTGAGCAGATGGATATTAGCCGTGATGAGGCGGCAAAGTTGCCAGCTGGCGTTCCTGACCATGGAACTCAGTGGCTGGAACTCAACGCCACCCGCAAGGAATTTTCCCTGAAGCCAATTTCCGTAGGACAGGAAGTGGTGATCGTGATTGGGGAGAATATGAACGAAGAACGGATACGGGGGTATCTGGAAAAGGAATAATTAGAGAATTGCCGCAGTGTGGAAGTGTTTACGCTGCGGCAAGGCTAAAAAACCTCCGGTTTATGGAAGAAGTTAATGCTTCCTAAAAC
>CAVJRB010000030.1:0-2784 GCA_963651655.1 bacterium
TTACCTACCTTTATCAACACTTCCATTCACTGATTGGAATTCAGTAATATACAGTTTAATTTTCATATCCATTCGGATTATTGCTCTGCCATCTCCAGGAATCCTCGCACATCTCGCGGATGCCGTTCTCTGCGGTCCAGCCAAGTTCCTTAGCGGCCTTGGAAGCGTCGCAGTAGCAGGTTGCAATGTCGCCGGCACGGCGAGGTTTGATCACGTATGGGATCTTCACGCCTGTTGCAGCCTCGAAGTTCTTCACAATGTCAAGAACGCTGTAGCCTTTGCCTGTACCAAGGTTGTAGATTGCAAGTCCCGGATTCTCCTCAATCTTCTTCAGGGCTTTTACATGGCCTTTGGCAAGGTCAACTACGTGGATGTAATCTCTCACACCAGTTCCGTCCGGAGTGTCATAGTCATTTCCGAATACGCCAAGTTCTTTCAGCTTGCCAACTGCAACCTGTGTGATGTATGGCATAAGGTTGTTCGGGATACCATTTGGGTTCTCTCCGATTGTTCCGCTCTTGTGTGCTCCAATTGGGTTGAAGTAACGAAGAAGCATTACATTCCACTCAGGATCAGCCTTCTGGATATCAGTCAGCACCTGCTCCAGCATGGATTTGGTCCAGCCGTATGGGTTGGTGCACTGTCCCTTCGGGCACTCTTCTGTGATCGGGATCTGAGCCGGATCGCCGTATACAGTTGCAGAGGAAGAGAAAATAATATTCTTAACGCCGTGTTTTCTCATTACATCTACAAGAGTCAGGGTTCCTGCAATATTATTCTCATAATATTCCCATGGTTTCACTACAGACTCTCCAACTGCCTTCAGTCCGGCGAAATGAATACAGGAGTCAATGTCTTCTTTGTCAAAAATCTGGTCGAGGGCTTCTCTGTCCAGGATATCAGCTTTATAGAATTTCACTGGCTTGCCTGTAATTTTGGAAACTCTGTCAAGTGCCTTCTCGCTGGAATTGGACAGATTGTCCAGAACTACTACGTCGTAACCGGAATTCTGAAGCTCTACTACTGTGTGGCTTCCGATATATCCTGCACCGCCTGTTACTAAAATTGCCATGATAATTTCCTCCTTATGCAACCAACTTTTGGTTTCCTTATGGTATCCGCAAAGACAACTTATTCTCTGCAAGGTTTAGAGCGTGTTTGAAAAATCATTCCCGCAATCTGCACGCCCCACTTTGCGGGAGATTTTGCCCGAATTCGGTTGCCGTAGCCCGCTACGGCGCCCTCATCCGAACAAAATCTCCCACAAATTGTGACGCACATCTTGCAGAAAGCCTTTTTCAAACACACTCTAGAATACCACTATTTATATTTTTGTACAATAGCTTTCATCTCAGATAATTTCTGTTCCATATCCCATACAAGCTTAAACTGGGTTCTGGCACGGTCCAGATTGTGATTTTCCCTGTGGATACGGAAATAATGGTCTCCCTCAAGGTGATCTGCCAGGAAACGCATTCCGCACTCAAAGGTCATAAGAATAGCTCCCATAGGAAGCATTTCCACTTCCAAATCTGTAAGGGCACCGCCGCAGCCTTCCAGGAATCCCTTTACATACACTTCAAACAGGTGAAGGTCACAGGATACCTTGGAAATGTCCTGCTCGTCCTCTGCTGCCGTGCTTGCTCCGAAGCGGATGGAATCCCCGAAATCATTCAGGGAAAGTCCCGGCATTACCGTATCAAGGTCAATGACGCAGATTCCCTTGTGGGTGACATCATCGATCATAATATTGTTCAGCTTGGTGTCATTGTGGGTTACGCGAAGAGGCAGCTTTCCTGCGTTCTGAAGATCCACAAGGGTATGTGCCAGCTGCTCTCTTTCCAGAACAAACTGAATCTCCTTCTGCACATCTGCTGCGCGGCCGCATGCATCCTCTGCCACAGCCTTTTTGAAATCGCCGAAACGCTTCACTGTATTGTGAAAATCCGGAATGGTCTCATGAAGAGTTTCTGCCGGGTAATCAGAAAGAAGTCTCTGGAAGTTACCAAACGCAAGGGCGCTCTGGTAGAAATCCTCGTCATTCTCCACCTGGTCAAAGCAGGTTGCTCCTTCAATAAACAGGTAGGCTCTCCAGTATTCTCCTTCTTTGTCCACCATGTAAGGGGAACCCTCGCGGTCATTGACAATATTCAGAGTCTCACGCTCTACATCCCCGCCGTTTTCCTGGATTTTCTTCTTCAGCCAGGAGGTGACTCCGCTGATATTTTCCATAAGGCCAACGGGGTCCTTGAAAATCTGATGATTCATTTTCTGCAGAATAAATCTTTTCTTTCCAGTATCTGTGGAAAATACGGCACAGTAAGTCTCGTTAATATGACCGTTTCCAAAAATACCCACCTCTTCCAGTTCTCTGCCAAAATCAAAGCCTGAAATTACTTCCAGCAGTTCCTGACGGCTTGCATCTTTTGCTTTCTCCACGGATCAGTCCTCCCACAGCTTCTGAGGATAAACGCCTTCATCCTTCATCTTCTGGACAGCAGCCATTACAACCGGCTTGTCCTCTTTATAGGTAACGCCATACCATTTGTCCATGGATTTCAGCACCTTAACAGTAGCTTTCTTCTCACCAAGAAGCTCATCTACTACAAATGGAAGGAAATACTCGCACTTCAGCGGGTTCTTCTCTACGTTCTTCTCAAGGAATAACGGGAATCTGTCCTTCAGCTCCTTCAGAATGCTTGCGGAAAATCCCCACATGTTCATGGATACGGTAGCATCCATAGGAAGTGCGGTCCAGGTAGCACCGTCATCCTCTGTGTAGGC
>CAVJRB010000031.1:0-2291 GCA_963651655.1 bacterium
TATCAGCGATGAAAATACAGATTCTGTTGATTTTATCAGCGGCTTTTCATCAGGAGAGGAAGCATTCCAGGATGAGAGCGGCTTCGAAGGCGGATTTTCGGACATGACAGCAGATGGGACGGAAAAGGAAGATCCGGCAGCAGAAGAAACGGTTCAAATGGTTCCAACAGCCAGAGTGCTTCTTGAGGATGCCGGCAGGACAACCAGCCAGCCAGTCACAGAGGAAGCCGAAAACTCCGGTGATACAGACATCAGATATCAGTGGATTCATGTGACATCTGGTGTATCCGAGGGAGAAGGAAACGCGAAGGTCTGTCTGACTTTGACCCAGCATGAGAGCAAGGCTCCGGCAACCAAAGTAAAAGTTGCACTGTTCGCGAAACAGCCGGAGGATTTTTCCTCTATGGAAATTACAGACTGGGCACAGTTAAATGCTCCTGTGATTCTGGAGAATGCATGCAACGGAAATCAAAATCTGAATGTGAACTACGCACAGGATTATGAGAGAAACGAAAACGGCGAGTACATCACAGACGAGAACGGAAACTTAAATGTAACCGCCAGATATTTGGAATATGAGATTCCGGCAGGCAGCAGCACAGATTTCTATGCGGCTATCGCCTATAGCCAGGAAGAGGAAACCTATACCTATACAGCAGACCTTACCGCACAGGCCACCTGGAAAGTGGACGGCGAGAAACAGGACATTCTGGAGAAGGATGAGAAAAACCAGATCGGGATCGTTCTGGAAGGGAAAGGCACTGTAGAGGAAATGCCGGAGGAGGATGCAGAGGCAGACGAGGACGGTACTGCAGATGAGGCTAAAGATTCTGAAGATGGTGCCGGAGCAGAAGATACAGAGAACGGTTCCGAGGACGGCGTTGTGGATGAAGAAAATGGTTCTGAAGACGGCGCTGGAGCAGAAGATACAGAGAACGGTTCTGAGGATGGCAGTGCAGACGCAAATGCAGGAAATACATCTGAAGATACAGAGAACGAAGCATTAGTTCAGATTTCTCTTACAAAAGAGCTTGAGGAGGATCCCCAGGCAGCGGAAGAAGTACCAGATGAAGAAGATGTGGAGGCACAGAATCAGAATGACGTACAGGATTCAGATGCCGAGGAAGAGGATGCAGAAAACCTGGATGAGCCTGCAGATGAGACTTCCGATACTATAATAGAAGAAGCCGCAGTATCTGGTCAGGCTTACGCAGTGCATGTAACCGCCCAGGATCTTCACCAGGATTCCGAAGGCGACATCACCGTCAAGCTGAACATGAAAGACACCGACACTGGACTTCCCCTTTCGGGAATTTCCACCAGCTTCGGAAAAACAAAAGAGGAAGTATTATCCGGCGAGACCACAGACTCCGCCCAGATCCCAGAAGGATTAAACGGACAGGAACTTGGCGTAAGCCGTATACAGGAAAGCACCGAAGACGAAAACGGTGCATCCCAGTTAACATCCGACTACATCACCTTCCAGCTCCCTGCAGGTGAAACCGCCGATTTCTACATCGGAATCACCTACACAGCCCAGGAAGAAGAATATCAGAGAACCCTCACCATGGAAGCCCAGGCAGAACAGCTGATCACAAAGAAAAGCGTTACTCCAGCTGAATCTGCCGGGCAGACCACAACTGAGACCGAAAGCAACTCCCAGGAAACTGCAAACCCAGCAGATGAAGCAAACGGCTGGTCTGGCGATGAGCAGGATGCAGACACTACCGTTTCCGAAGACGTTGCCGAAAATACCGGAGACATCGCAGGCAGCGATGAGAACACCGAATCCGATGCCGCTGCGGGCAGCGAAGACAACACGGTAGACATGCTCTCCGCTCTGCCAGGAGCTCTGGAAACAAACTTCGGCGAAGATGCAGCAGAGTCCGAAACCGATGAGACAGCAGAAGCTTCTAACGACATCGTCGATTTCGTAGAAGCTACCCCATCCGAAAGCACCGAGGAGAAAAAATTAGTAAACGTGCTAAACGGAACTGCCGCTGTCATGCTGGCATGGGCAGCGCGAAGCAGTGGAGGAAATAGAACCCTGCAGGCAGGGGATTGGCTGTACTTTGATGTAAGTAATAGTGATTTATGGGATGCCGCAGGTGCTAAGCTTTTATTACGCTATGGTAATAATGATGAAAGCGCTGAATTAGAAAAATGTGAACAGGAAGAGCATTTATATAAAATTCGGCTTACCGAAGAAATGACAAGTTCCAGCTGGTTTAAATTTCAGAGAATTTCCAGCGCAGGAAAAGATTGGGGATGGATGTCGAGTGGGACTGGAT
>CAVJRB010000032.1:0-6124 GCA_963651655.1 bacterium
CAACTGGCTGCCTCCATTGCTAAAGAAGCTGGAAATTCCCATGTATTTCTCTGCCGCAAAAACAGTTGCCCCAAATGCCATCACAGCGGCAAAGGAAAGAACCAGGCTGCGCTTCCATTTTTTCCTTCTGGCGGTTCTGCCTTTTCCTTTCATCTGCACCATTGGCAGAACCGTTTCTCTTTCTGCTGTTCTGCCTGTTTCACCAGTTTTTTCCCCTTTTTCCAGCATGTCCAGGGTTTCATCAATTTTGTTCAGTACGCATTTTGGTACAGTGGTATCTTCTGAAAAAATATCAAATAATTTATCCATGAATATATCCTCCTTCATACTCTGCACGAAGCTGTTTTCTGGCTCTGGAAAGCCTTGTAAGCACGGTATTCTGGCTGATGCCAAGAAGTGCCGCAATTTCCTTTACGCTAAGGGCCTTGCTGTAATACAAAAGGATCACAGCCTGGTATTTTTCATCCAAAGATGCCAGGATCTCCTTCCACTCACAGTCCAGATAGCCAGGATCCTCGAAGGCTCCTTCTTCCATCTTCACCGTGGGAAATACCCGTCCTTTGTGTCGTAACATTTCATTGCAGTTATTGATCAGAATCCGAATCATCCAGGTTTTGAAATAGGAATCATTTTTCAAAGTGGAAAGCTTCTCGTAACAGTTCAAAATGGTTTCCTGTATGGCGTCTGCCGCATCCTCATCATTTTTCAGATAGGCCCAGGCAACCTTATACATGCTCTGGGTGTTCATCCTGATGAGCTGGGCAAATGCACCGGAATCTCCGGACTTTGCCTTTTTCACCAAATTTTCCATAAAGTCCTTTTGCTCCTTTTTGTGTTCTGCAGTACACGAAATATGTTGCTTTATTTCCTTTTACATACATTAGATGGAAAAGGCAGGGAGAATATTTCACGGATTTCACTTTTTCCATAAATAACCTTTTGATGAAAAAAGCTGGCACCTGTAACTCATCATTACAAATGCCAGCTCCTCTTATCCTGTTCTAAACCATATCCGGTTTCATTTAGGAATTACATATTATTTAAAGTATTCAACACCAGACTCAAAAATCTGAATATCCTGCTGTCCGTAGATGTTGATGGCAACACCGTTGTCACGGCGCTCGCTGTGAGCCATCTTACCAAGAACACGTCCATCCGGGCTTGTGATACCCTCGATATTGTAGGTAGAACCATTGATGTTCGCAAGCTCAGACTGATCCAGTTCTCCGTCCGGGTTTACGTACTGGGTCGCTACCTGACCGTTTGCAAGAAGCTTTGCAAGCCACTCATCGTTTGCTACGAAACGTCCTTCACCGTGGGAAGCCGGGTTGCAGTATACGCCGCCAAGTACTGCCTTCTGCAGCCATGGAGACTTATTGCTTACTACCTTGGTGTAAACCATCTTGGAAATGTGGCGTCCGATGGTGTTGTAGGTCAGTGTGGGGGAATCCTCTTTCTGTCCGCAGATCTCACCGTATGGAACAAGTCCCAGCTTGATCAGCGCCTGGAATCCGTTGCAGATACCAAGTGCAAGACCGTCTCTCTCATTCAACAGCTTCATAACTGCCTCTTTAATCTTTGCATTCTGGAAAGCAGTTGCAAAGAACTTGGCAGATCCATCCGGCTCATCACCAGCGGAGAAGCCGCCTGGGAACATGATCATCTGTGCCTGGTCAATGGACTTCTCAAAGATCTCCACAGAATCACGGATATCTTCTGCACTTAAGTTCTTAAATACCTTAACGTCAACCTCTGCGCCTGCTCTTTCAAAAGCACGGGTGCTGTCGTATTCGCAGTTGGTTCCCGGGAATACCGGAATGAACACGCGAGGTTTGGCTACTTTATGCTTGCATACGTAGATGTTCTTTGTATGGTAAACACCGCTCTCATAGGTTGCTTCTTTCTCTTCCGGCTTTACATAAATTGATTTCGGGCCATCGTTTGTTTCTCCGGAAACAGTCTTAAATACTTTCTCCAGAGTGCCTGTCCATGCGTTGTAAGCCTCAGCCAGTGTAATCTCTGCATTGCCGTAGGAGAATTTGCCGTCTGCTGTTACCTCACCGATCACGGTGTAAGTAATGGAAAGCTCTCCAACCTTTTCAGCCGGAACTTCCAGAACCAGATTACCGAAGCCTGGCGCAAAGAAGTCTCTTGGATCCAGATTGTGCTCGATCTTCACGCCCATTGCGTTTCCAAATGCCATCTTGCTGACAGCAGCCGCAATTCCGTGACGGTCAAGTGCATAAGCGGAAACCACTTTGCCAGCCTGCATGTCATTATGAAGCTTCTCATACTGATCCATAATACCTGCATAGTCCGGTAAATCGTACTGGTCTTTCGGTGCACGAAGCCATACCAGCTTGTTTCCTGCTTTTTTCAGCTCAGGTGTGATTACATCCTGAAGCTTGGCAACATCTACTGCGAAGGAAACCAGTGTTGGCGGAACATCAATGTCATTGAAGGTTCCGGACATACTGTCCTTTCCTCCGATTGACGGAAGGCCAAAGCCCATCTGTGCTGCATATGCTCCAAGAAGCGCTGCAAAAGGCTGGCTCCATCTCTTAGGATCTTCTGTCATGCGGCGGAAGTATTCCTGGAATGTGAAACGGATCTTCTTATAATCACCGCCTGCTGCCACAATTCTTGCCACAGATTCTGTCACTGCAAAAGCTGCGCCGTGATATGGGCTCCAGGAGGATAAATACGGGTCAAAGCCATAGCTCATCATGGTTACGGTGTTGGTGGTTCCATTCTGTACCGGAACCTTTGCAACCATTGCCTGAGTCTCTGTGAGCTGGTTCTTTCCGCCATAAGGCATCAGTACGCTTGCTGCTCCGATGGAGCTGTCAAACATCTCTACAAGGCCTTTCTGAGAGCATACATTCAGGTCAGCAAGTGTGGAAAGCCATTTTTCCTTCACATCTGCTACGTCCGGACGCTCCTCAAAAAGGTTGCCCTCTTTATTGGGAATCTCCACCTCTACGGTTGTCTCCTGATGGGCACCGTTGGTGTCAAGGAATGCACGGGAAATATTGACAACTTCTTTTCCTCTCCAGGAAAGTACCAGTCTTGGCTCTTTGGTTACCACTGCAACCGGAACCGCCTCTAAGTTCTCTTCGTTTGCAAAGCCAAGGAATTTGTCTACATCCTCTGGTGCAACCACAACAGCCATACGCTCCTGGGATTCGGAAATAGCGATCTCAGTGCCGTCAAGGCCTGCGTATTTCTTCGGAACCTTGTCAAGGTCGATCTGAAGGCCAGGTGCCAGCTCGCCGATTGCTACAGACACACCGCCTGCACCAAAGTCGTTGCATTTCTTAATGATGTGGCTGACTTCCTCGCGGCGGAACATACGCTGGATCTTACGCTCTGTAGGTGCATTACCTTTCTGAACCTCAGCGCCGCAGACCTCAATGGAAGCTTCTGTATGTACCTTGGAAGAACCGGTAGCACCGCCGATACCATCGCGTCCGGTACGTCCTCCAAGAAGGATGATGATATCTCCCGGATCAGAGTTCTCACGGATGACTGCACGTCTTGGAGCAGCACCCATAACTGCACCGATCTCCATACGTTTTGCAACATAATTCGGATGATAGATTTCTTTTACATAGCCGGTAGCAAGACCGATCTGGTTTCCGTAGGAGCTGTAGCCGTGAGCAGCGCCGCGGACCAGCTTCTTCTGCGGAAGTTTTCCCTTCAGGGTATCTTTTACGGAAACAGTAGGATCTGCTGCTCCGGTTACACGCATTGCCTGGTATACATAGGTACGTCCGGAAAGCGGGTCACGGATAGCACCGCCAAGGCAGGTAGCTGCACCGCCGAATGGCTCGATCTCAGTCGGATGGTTGTGTGTCTCGTTCTTGAAGTTGATCAGCCATTCCTCTTCTTTTCCGTTTACATCAACAGGAACTACAATGCTGCAGGCGTTGATCTCGTCGGACTCTTCCTGATCCTGAAGCTTGCCTTCGGATTTCAGCTTCTTCATGGCCATAAGGGCAAGGTCCATCAGGCACACGAACTTATCGTCCCGTCCTTTATAAAGGACTTCTCTGTCAGCAAGATATTTGTGATACGTATCCACGATAGGAGCTTTGTAATCGCCCTCGTCAAATTTTACATCTGTAAGCTCTGTGGAGAAAGTAGTGTGGCGGCAGTGGTCGGACCAGTAGGTATCCAGCACACGGATCTCTGTCATGGACGGATCGCGCTTCTCCTCGTTTTTGAAATAGTTCTGAATGTGAAGGAAATCCTTGAAGGTCATAGCAAGGTTCAGGGAACTGTAAAGCTCTTTCAAAGGAGCCTCCTCCATATCGCGGAAGCCGTCGAAGATCTTCACATCTTCCGGATCCTTGAACTCTGCAACCAGTGTCTCCGGCTTCTCAAGTCCGGTCTCACGGGAATCTACCGGGTTGATGCAGTGGCTCTTGATTGCCTCAAATTCTTCCTCTGTAATGTCACCCTCGATCACGTAGGTGGTCGCAGAGCGGATGATCGGCTGTGCGTTCTCGTCTAAAAACTGGACGCACTGTACCGCAGAATCTGCTCTCTGGTCGAACTGTCCCGGAAGGAACTCTACGGAAAAAATACGGGCACCGTCTGCTGCCTCAAATTTCTCCAGGTAAAGATCATCTACCGGAGGCTCAGCAAATACCGTGTGGCATGCCTTCTCAAATACATCATCAGAAATATTCTCTACATCATAGCGGATCAGTTCCCGCACATTTGTTACAGTCTTAATGCCCAGATAAGAACTGATCTCATGCTTCAGTTCTTTGGCTTTTACGGCAAAGGATGGTTTCTTTTCTACGTATACTCGTCTTACGTTGCTCATGGGAAAACTCCTTTCGTGAATGTGAAATCATAATCAGGTGCATTGTTGCACATTTTCGCTTATTATAGTATCATAGGATTTATCATAAGTAAAATTAATATATCTTATATTATTTATATGTATAGATTATAAATAAATTCTGGAACATATACCGGAATTTATTGTCAATTTCAAAACCGGAGGTTTCCCACATGGACATTAACCTTGAATTATACAAATGCTTCTACTACGTTGCCACCACCTTAAGCTTCTCCGAAGCTTCCCGCCAGCTTTTCATCTCCCAGTCTGCAGTAAGCCAGGGAATCAAAACACTGGAAAAAAAATTAGGACGGGAGCTTTTTTTCCGCAGCACTAAGAAGGTGGCCCTTACCCCTGACGGGGAAATCCTGCTGCAGCATGTAAAGCCTGCCCTTGAGATGCTTTCCCAGGGGGAGGCCCAGCTGCTTGGGGAAGACGGCCTTCAGGGACAGCTGCGAATCGGTGCCAGCGATACCATCTGCCGCTATTTTCTTATCGACTATCTGAAACGTTTTCATCAGGACTATCCAGGAGTGCGCATTAAGGTCACCAACAGTACCTCCATCGGCTGCGTGGAGCTTCTGGAAAACCGGCAGGTGGATCTGATCGTGTGCAATTTCCCCAATTCCCGGCTTTCTGGTCATACCAAGTACCAGGTGGTAAAAGAATTCCAGGACATCTTCATTGCCAATCCAGATTTTTTCCCAATCGACGGAAAGGTGCTGGAAATAAAAAAACTGATGGAGTATCCTCTTCTCATGCTCTCTTCCAAGAGCACAACAAGTGAATATCTCCATCAGTTTTTCGCCGCACACAGACAGAACCTGATTCCTGAGGTGGAACTGAACAGCAACGACCTGCTGGTTGATCTGGCCCGTATCGGCCTTGGAATCGCCTGTGTTCCGGATTATATGCTGTCTGCGCTCCACGGACAGGAAACATCCCTGGTAAAGGTTGCCTTAAAGCAGCCGCTGCCTGCCAGACAGATCGTGCTGGCTCGCCATGACGCCCTGCCCCTGCCGCAGGCGGCTGAGAAATTTATGGGGTATTTTTCTGTGAAATAAAACCATGCTGATATCGCCAGCTTACTTCGTCCTGTTATTTCATTGCTACTGCGGCATCACAGCATCTGCTGCCTCAATATATGGATTGTCAATCTCGTCGAATGCTCCCTCATCTACCTTGGCTGCATAAGCCGGGTCGATTGGCATCTTGCCAAGTACCGGGACGTTTAAGGATGCGGCAATCTCGTCGATGTGGCTCTCGCCGAAC
>CAVJRB010000032.1:6134-6918 GCA_963651655.1 bacterium
CCGAACACCTTCAGCTCCTTGCCGCAGTCTGGACATTTCACGTAGCTGTAGTTCTCTACAAGTCCAAGAACCGGTACGTTCATCATTCCAGCCATATTGTATGCCTTCTTCACGATCATGCTTACCAGATCCTGCGGAGAGGTTACGATCACGCTCCCCTGAATCGGAAGTGACTGGAATACAGTCAGGGGAACATCGCCTGTTCCTGGCGGCATGTCTACAAAGAGGTAGTCTACATCGCCCCAGATAACATCTGTCCAGAACTGTTTTACCATATTTCCAAGGATCGGTCCACGCCAGATCACAGGAGTGTCCTCAGTTGGAAGAAGCAGGTTGATGGACATGACCTTGATTCCATTCTTAGTTTCCATTGGGAAAATGCCGCTGTCGTTTGCCTGGGCAGCACCTTTCAGGCCGTACATTTTCGGGATGGACGGGCCGGTGATGTCTGCGTCAAGGATTCCTACCTTGTAGCCTTTCTTTGCCATTCTGTTGGCCAGGGAAGCGGTCACGAAGGATTTACCGACGCCGCCCTTACCGCTTACAATGCCGATCACATGCTTTACATCTGACATTGGGTTCATTTCCGCCTGCATGCTCTGCGGATTTTTCTTGCTGGCACAGCCTTCACAGCTTGATTTGTCGCAAGTCTTGCTGTCACATTCTTTTGCCATTTCTCTATATCTCCTTTTTCATTGTATTCATAAATTATGAGGTTAGGGTCAAAAGGTCTTTTGCCCCTAACTTGATATCCACGAATTGCTCCGCTGCAAAGCAGCTCCCG
>CAVJRB010000033.1:0-5859 GCA_963651655.1 bacterium
CTATCTGCAGCTTGCCGCGGACGGCTACATTGTGGCGAAAGCCCAAAGCGGCTACTACGTAACGGAAATCGCATCTCACCACCATGTAAGCAGTCAGCCGGACAGGCGGGATGAAATCCACTATCGCTATGACCTTGCCTCCTCCGGCGTTGACCGGGAAAGCTTCCGTTTCGATCTGTGGAGCCGTTATATGAAAAGCGCCCTTCGCCAGGATGAGCGCATGCTCACTTACGGAGAGCCCCAGGGGGAGGCAGATTTCCGGGAAGCGCTGGCCGCTTATATTCGGGAGCGCCGGAACATTCTGTGTTCCCCGGATGACATTGTGGTAGGAGCCAGCTTTCAGAGCCTTCTGCAGATTCTGTGCCCGCTGATCCGGGAAGTATATCCGAATTTCGAACAGGTATCCTTTCCCACACCTTCTTTTGTCCATGGAAGTACTGTTTTTGCGGATTACGGCTATGAGATTCACTATCGGAATAAGGACTGCGATGTGGTCTATGTTTCCCCTGCGCACATGACCAAGTGGGGCGAGATCATGCCGGTAAAACGCCGTCTCGAGCTTTTGAAATATGCAGATGAGCGACATCACCTTGTAATTGAGGATGATTTTGAAAATGAGTTCGTGTATTTTCAGAAGCCTACCCCTTCCCTGTTCGGACTTTCCGGAGGGCAGGGCGTGGTTTATATCGGCTCTTTTTCCAGGCTTCTGCTGCCCTCCATCCGAATCAGCTTCATGATTCTGCCGCCAGAGCTTCTTGCTGCCTACCGGAAAAAGGCTTCCTTTTATAATCAGACCGCTTCCAAAGCAGAGCAGATCGCCCTGTGCCAGTTTATCCGGGACGGCCATCTTGCTGCCCAGACCAGAAGGCTGAAACGTCTTTACGCTTCCAAATTAAAGCAGCTTCGGAGCGCGATCCGGCAGGTATTCGGTTCGGTCTGTCAGATCCAGGTTGGCTCTGCCGGAACCAGCCTTGCCCTTACCCTGCCTTGCGAAAAAAACGGAGAAGAATTAAAAAAGCAGGCCCGCATGAAAGGCCTGCGTCTGCAGATTCTGAAAGAAACCGAATCAGAGGTAACGGTTCTGATGTCCTGCTCTTCTATGGCAGTGCAGGATTTCGTTCCCGCATGTGAATTGCTGAAATCAATTGTCACTGCTTGAAACTCATTTTATATAAACAGCGTATGATTTGACAAGTTATCCTTAACAAATCATACGCTGTTTAAAATTACTCTCCTAACTAAATCAATCTCGCAATCTGCACGCTCTAAGCCAATTACCCCCGATTATTATCAATCATATACAGCAACGCATTACAAATACATGCCGCAATGTTGGATCCGCCCTTGCGTCCTCTTGCTACAATATAAGGCACATCCGTATGCATGATCAGCTCCTTGGACTGTACCACATTCACAAAGCCTACCGGCACGCCAATGATCAGCTCCGGATTCAGCTTTCCGTCCTCGATCAGCTCATAAAGCCGAACCAGTGCAGTAGGCGCATTTCCGATGGCAAAAATCAGCTTTTTATCCAGCCCTGCTGCCTTATCCATGCTGGCTGTGGCACGGGTAGAACCATTTTCCTTTGCGATTTTTGCCACATCCTCATCGGACATGAAGCAATAAACCTCGCCGCCGTATCTTGCCAGTGCACGCTTGTTGATTCCCGCTTTTGCCATCTGGGTATCCGTTACAATGCAGGCGCCGTCCTTGATTGCCTGGATTGCCTTTTCCACTGCATTTTCAGAAAAGCAGAGGTTCTTCGCATAATCAAAATCCGCGCTTGTGTGGATACAGCGCTTTACCACCAGCTCCGTTCCCGGAATTAAAGGGGTATCTCCAAGCTCCTCTGTGATAATCTCAAAGCTTCTTTTTTCTATGTCCATTGGCTTTACATTTTCAAGTTCTACCTTCATTTTTATACCCCCTCTTCCAAAATCTGATAAATTTTCTTCATATCCAGATGCTTCCGCAGCTCTGCTGCCAGAATGTCATACTGAGTCTCTTTAAACGCCTGGAAATCCATTCCTGTCATCCCGGACACATCCAGCCCCTTCTTTTCCCCGATGATGTGAACAATTGCTTCCGCCACAGCTTCCTTATCAAAAACGCCGTGGACATAAGTTCCGCACACATTGTCAAGATGGGCTCCATCGGCTTTTTGCTCCCCTGTCACGCTGTCGCAGATAGCAGTGGATGGCTTCGCCGCTCCTTTCAGAACAGTCTCGCCCATGTGGATCTCATAGCCCTCCAGCACAGTGCCACTAAGCTTTGCAAAAGCTCCGTCCAGTTCGCCGAAGGTACCCTCCACCCGGGTCCTTGTTTTCTTTTCCGCAAAAACAGTATCCATGGGAAGAAGTCCCATTCCTTTTATGATACCGCCGGCTTCCACCCCATGAGGATCGCTTAAGGTCTCTCCCATCATCTGATAGCCGCCGCAGATTCCGAAAATCAGCTTGCCTCTTGCAGCTTCCTTCAGGATCAGCGCTTCCAGCCCATTTTCCCGCATCCACAGAAGGTCTTCCATGGTGTTTTTGGTTCCGGGCAAAATGATCATGTCCGGATTGCCAAGCTCAGAAGGATTTTTCACATAGCGAAGGGAAACGCCCGGAATGCTCTCCAGAGGATTGAAATCCGTGAAGTTAGAAATTCTTGGCACACGGATTACCGCAATGTCAATCAGATCCACGGTGCGTTTGGTCTCAAAACGCTCTGTCAGGCTGTCCTCATCCTCCACCTGAATGTTCAGATAAGGCGCCACCCCAACCACCGGAATGCCGCTTCTTTCCTCCAGCATATCCACACCGGGATCCAGAATGGTTTTGTCTCCGCGGAACTTGTTGATGATCAGGCCTTTTACCATCTTTTTCTCATCCTCTTCCAGCAGCATAACCGTTCCGATCAGCTGGGCAAAAACACCGCCTCTGTCAATGTCGCCTACCAGCAGCACTGGGGCCTTGGCCATTTTCGCCATCCCCATGTTTACGATATCATCACTTTTCAGGTTGATTTCCGCAGGGCTTCCTGCCCCTTCTATAACAATAATATCATTTTCTTCTGCAAGGGCATTGTATGCCTTCATAATGTCCGGCACCAGCTTCTTTTTGTATTTGAAATAGTCTCTGGCGCTCATATTTCCCAGAACCTCGCCGTTTACGATTACCTGGGAGCCCACATCGTTGGTGGGCTTCAAAAGAATGGGATTCATCAGAACGGATGGGGCAATTCCTGCAGCTTCCGCCTGCATCACCTGGGCCCGTCCCATTTCCAGACCCTCTTTTGTGATAAAAGAATTCAGCGCCATGTTCTGGGATTTAAAGGGCGCCACCCGGTAGCCATCCTGCTTGAAAATTCTGCAAAGCCCTGCTGCCAGAAGGCTTTTTCCTGCATTGGACATGGTTCCCTGCACCATAATTGCTTTTGCCAAAATGTGTTCCTCCCCCCTGAGTGTGTAAGTTATACTTCATCTAAATCGTGTTTAAAAATCATTTCTGTAATTCTCTCAATGCCCGGATCAATTGCTGGTTGTCCTGATGGTTCTTCACTGCCACCCGGTAGTACCCTTTGGAAAGTCCGGTGTAGTTGCTGCAATCCCGAATGAGGATCTTCTTCTGTTCCAGTTGGTCATACAGATCACCCGGTCCTTCAAAGAAAACGTAATTCGCCTGGGATGGATAAACCGGATACCCAAGCGCTGCCAGCTCCTTTTTCAGGTAGGCAAGCTCCTCAAAGGTGATCCTTCTTCCCTCTTTTACATATTCTTTTTCCTTCAAAGCTGCCAGGCCGGCTGCCTGTGCTATAGAAGAAACATTCCATGGCTGGCTCATGCTTTCCATTTTTTCCAGAAGCTCCCGGTTCCCGCAAAGCCCATAGCCAAGTCTTACTCCCGCCATGGCATAGCGCTTGGTAAAAGCCTTGAAAAGGAACAGGTTCTGACAGCTTTCCAGATGTTCCTTCAGAGTATATGCCTCCGGCGCTTCCACAAAATCCAGGAAGCATTCATCCACTGCCATAAGGATTTCAAGCTGCTGACAGCGATCCAGGATTTTTTCCAGAAGAGGCTTTTCTATCAGAAGGCCTGTGGGATTGTTGGGATTGCACAGGAAAATAATGTCTACATCCGGGGTCAGCGCCTGGAGAAAGCTTTCATCCAGGGCAAACTGTTTTGCCTTTTCCAGAGGAAAATATCCCACCTCACAGCCCACGCTGTACAGCGCCTGCTGATACTCCGCAAAGGTGGGCGCCGGCACCAGGGCTTTCTTTGGATTTACCGCCCGGCAAAGGGAAAAGATCACCTCTGCTGCGCCGTTTCCGCAGATTACCTGTTCCGGTTTGGTGTGTTCGTATTCTGCAATGGCTTCTTTGAGGGGAGCGCAGCCAACCTGGGGATAGTCACCGATGTGATCCAGGCTTTCTATAATGGCTTTTTTGATTCCCTCCGGGGTGCCAAGGGGATTGCAGTTTGCTGAGAAGTCGATGCACCCCTGGTGATGGTAGACATCACCGCCATGTATGTGTTTTTCCATTTTTGTTTCTCCGTTAGACAGCAGACTTGTTGCTTGTCTGCATATTTATATATTGATATCCTTGCTTTATATTCCAGCACACAGCCATACCAGCATGCGCACGCCCCAGAACAGGATTGCACCTGCAATACAGGTGGCGTAAAGCAGTCGGTTCGAGCGGGGAATATCCTCGATTTCCACTGGACGGATAGGGTCTCCTATGGTTGGTTTCTCGTATAATTTGCCGAAATAATAGGCGTTTCCCGCAAGCTGCACATCCAGGGCCCCTGCCATAGCAGCCTCTGTCTGGGCAGAGTTGGGACTGGCGTGATTCCGGCGGTCCCTTCTATATATTTTCACTGCATTTTCGGTGTCCATTCCCACAAAAACAGTGGACAGAGCCATAAGCCAGCCGGAAATCCTGGCCGGAATATAGTTGGCCACATCGTCCAGCTTTGCGGCGCATCTTCCAAAATACAGATATTTGTCGTTTTTGTAACCCAGCATGGAATCCATAGTGTTGATTCCCTTGTAAAGAAACATAAGGGGGATTCCGCCGATCGCCATATAAAGCATGGGGGCAATGATTCCATCGGAAGAGTTTTCCGCAACGGTCTCCACTGCGGCCTTGGTAACTCCTACTTCCGTAAGGGACTGTGTATCCCGGCCCACGATCATGGAAACTGCATAGCGGGCTTCCTCAATGGTTCCGTTTTTCAGACGGTCGTATACCTTCATGCTCTCATCCTTTAAGGATCTGGTTGCAAGCAGCTGTCCGCACCAGAAGGTTTCCAGTACAAAGCCTGCCCAGAAGTTCCATCCGTAAAGCAGATGGATGATGCCAAAAGGAACCAGAAATGTGATCAGGCACACAAGAATGACTTCCAGAACACCGCCTGCCAGTTCTCCTTTTTCTGATTTTGGAAAAACCTTCCGGATTCCTTTTTCCAGCACGCTGATCAGTTTTCCGATGAGGCATACCGGGTGGTACAGCCATCTTGGATCGCCCATAAGCAGATCCAGAAGAAACCCTGCCGGGAGGGTGAATAATCGTATCATGTTTGTTGCTCCTTCATTACACCTGTGTTCCAGGCGATATTTTGCAAAATACAGTGATTATCTGTCAGACAGATGATGTTCTAAGCATTTCTTTAAAAACGCCTGTGGGATTTTGGGGTTTGCATAGTAGTAAAGATGGGGAAAACCTACCAGCAGGTGGTCTGATCCGTGTATGCAGTCCCAGCCTCTTTTGCTCTGGGGCTTTGAGGCGTGAAAGGCGGTGCCGCAGTTTTACGAATCAAAATAGTGGAATTCGTGCGCCGGGCTGATTCCCAGGTCTGCTTCACCCAGGACC
>CAVJRB010000033.1:5869-9363 GCA_963651655.1 bacterium
TTTTTTTCTTTTGATCAAATTCCAGCAATTCCTGACAATTTGCTGTTTTGGGCAAATTGTCCCCGGCCTGTTCGCTGCTGCTTACCGTTTCTTCATTTTGAGTTAAAGTAATATAGCCAAATCTTGTAAGCTTTGGCGTGCGCCAGACTTTGCCGGGAATCACACCTGTCATCTGGTAAAATTTTCCATCCATGCCTTCCATCTGGTCGTGAAGATACATGAATCCGCCGCACTCTGCAAGGCAAGGCATGCCGCCTTTTATGGCCGCACGGATTTCCTCACGCATAGACTTATTTTCTTCTAACGCCTGTGTATTCAGCTCCGGATAGCCGCCGTAAAGAAGCAGTCCGTCCAGATCTTCCGGCAGATGAGCATCATGTATCGGGGAAAACGGCACCAACTCTGCCCCCATCGCACGAAGCAAATCTAAGTTGTCCTCATAGAAAAAACAGAATGCTTCGTCTTTAGCAAGACCAATTCGAAGCTTTTTCGAACTTTTCCATTTTAATACCTCTTTTACAGAAGAGAGGGACGGCTGCTTCGTGTTCTCCGCTGCCGATAGAGCAACAGAATTCTGTGTACATTTTTCTGTCTCTAATGCCATAATCGATGCCCTTGTCTTCTCTTCCTCTAACGGCCCATAAGAAAGCTCCGGTGCCTCCCTGGCCAGCTGTATAATCGCCTCTATATCCAGACTTGTCTCCAGTACGTCTGCCAGCTTCAGAAGACGCTGCTTCAACTCTGGAATTTCTTCTGGCAGCACAAGACCAAGGTGGCGGCTTTCAATCACGCAGTCCTCCACCTTAGGCACATAGCCAAGAGCTTTGATTCCCAGTTCCTCTTCCACCAGCTTTTTCATTCTGGGGTAAAGCATGGGGGACATCTGGTTAAAGATCACGCCTTTTATGTGGCTGTCCCTTTTGTATTCCAGAAAGCCTTTTATGTAAGCTGCAAGGGAAACGCTCATTCCTTTACTGTTTACGATCAGGATTACCGGGGTATCCGTAACCCGCGCCAGGTCATAGGCACTTGCCTGTGTGGTGGTTCCGGCAACTCCATCGTAAAATCCCATGACCCCTTCCATTACAGCCATTCCACAGTCTGCACTGTTTTTGGCAAGAAGAGATCTGGTGATTTCTTCCCCTGTGAAAAAGGTATCCAGATTCCGGGATTTTGTCCCGATGACCTGGGTGTGGAACATGGGGTCAATGTAATCCGGTCCGCATTTAAAGGAAACCGTTTTGATTCTCCGGTTTACAAGCACCTGCAGAAGTCCGCAGGTCAGAAGGGTTTTCCCGCTCCCGCTGGCTCCTGCCGCAAGCATAATCCTTGGTATTGTTTTTAGCACGTCATTGCCCTCCTGCTTACTTCGCATATAAAAAATTACTTTCGCATTTTCGGATCCTGACAGGTAATAATATAAATCGGGTTCTCTCCCATCATCAGATGATAGCGGCCGATTTCTTTGGATCTGGAAGCGGCAAGCTGCACGACCTCGCGCTGCTGGAAATCGTATTCTTTCAGCACATCCAAAGCTTCACTAATGGTTTCCAGAGTAATACAGTTGATCACGATCCGCACCTGTGGATTTTTTCCCAGAAGCAGTGCTACGATCTCCTTCAGATTACCGGAAGAGCCTCCGATAAACGCATGGGTAGGCGCAGGCAGATTCTCAAGTGCCTGAGGTGCCTCTCCCTTTATAATTTCCAGATTGTCCACCGCAAATTTCTGTTTGTTCTCTTCCAGAAGAGCGGCTGCCTCCTCTTTTTTCTCGATGGCAAACACCTGTCCCTGGTCTGCCCGAAGAGCCATCTCCACAGACACGGAACCAGTTCCTGCGCCAACGTCATAGCAGATGGAATCCTCTGTAAGGCAAAGCTTGGAAAGGGAAACGCTTCGCACTTCTTCCTTTGTCATAGGGGCTTTTCCGCGGATAAATTCCTCGTCCGGAATTCCATGAGTGGAAAGGGCCGGCGCCGGGTTTTCATGAAAAGCGCAGACCACGCTAAGAGGCTGTCCCTCATAGTTTGTCAGCTCTTCTGCTTTTTTTACAAAAATCTTCTCGTCTGGATAGGAAAGATTCTCTCCCACGTAGAGAAGCACTTCTCCCATATGATATTTCACAAGCTTCCCGGCCAGCTCTGCCACTGCAGTGCCGGTTCCAAGAATAGAAAATACCTTCTGGTTATGGCGGATCATGGAAATCAGATTGCAATGCTTGCCGTGGGCGCTGGTGATCTTCGCATCATCCCAGGAAAGACCGACCTTGGACATGAAGTATACTACGGAGGAAATTCCACAGATTACCTCCACATTATCTGGAATGTGAATTTCTGCATTTTCTTCAGATGTTGGAACTTTTGTTTCTGTATTTTCAGAACCTTCGCTCCTTCGCCCCAACTCCTCACTGTCAAACGCCATCAGCAGCTTCCTGGCTCCGCTGTAAAATCCTACATCGCCGGAAAGAGCGATCACAACCTTCTCATATTCCGGATGATTCCGTATATAATCCGCGATCACATCGCTGCGGTATTCATATACCACTGCCTGTCCCGGCTCCTGAACGGCATCTGCCATCCGCTTTGCGCCGATGACCAGATCCGCGCTTTTCGCCGCTTTTTTTCCCTGAACGGTAAGGGTTTCCGGGCTTCCCATGCCGATTCCAAGCAAAGTGATATGAGGCTTTACGGTAAATCCGAAATGCTCTGCCAGCATATGCCTGCACTCTGCCACAGAAAGTCCCTCTTCCTTCAGAGGGCGTCCGATAATTACCGGAACGGCGCCGCAGGAAAGGGCTGCGTCAATTTTCTCCTGAAAGCCGCCTGCTTTTCCGGTGTCCTTTGTAACCAGATATTTGCAGTCAAACTGGCGCAGCATGGCAGCATTCAATTCCATAGAAAAAGGCCCCTGCATGCCAATGAGATGCTTTCCCTCAAAGCCGTAGCCTTTGCAGGTTTCCATCACAGAGGGCAGGGAAAGGACACGGGCATAAATGCGCTCTCCTGCATGGGAAAGTGCGGTGTATTTTCCCAGTTCCTTGCTTCCGGTTGTCAGAAGGATATTGCCCTCTGTCCCCTCCAGAAATTCAATGGCAGCCTGGATATCCGGCACATAAACAGCCTGATCCTGATAGGCTCCAGCCTCCCTGAGAACACGTCTGTATGCAAAGCCTGTGTTCTGGCAGGCTGTACGGATATTTTCCGTAACTTCCGCAGCGTAAGGATGAGTTGCGTCCAGAACCATTTCCGGCTTTTTCTCATTTAGAAGTGCTTCCATTTCCGGCTCTGTCAGGCGCCCGGCGTGGATTTTCAGATATTCGTTCTCTTTTAATGATTTGCTGCCGTAGTCGGTAGCCACGCATGCAAGCACCGGAATCTGATGTTCTGCCAGAAAATTGCTGATATCGCATCCCTCTGTTGTACCTGCAAATACAATGATTTCAGACATCCCTGTATCCTCTTGGAGTAACCATTTTGCCTTTGATGTTGCGGGTC
>CAVJRB010000034.1:0-1867 GCA_963651655.1 bacterium
ATGTAGAGCAGTGGGAGCAGGAATATAAAAGCGTAAAGGCGAGAAGAGCGAATGCAAAGGATACATACAGGATCCGGCTTGTCAGCTGTCTTGCAGCATTCTGTCTGTTTAATGGGATTGGTACGATCTGCAGTATTCTTTATTTCCGTTTCATTGACGATTCAGATAGAATGCTCAGGCATTCCGTTGATGTTGCGGATGCAATCGGACCGCTTATTATGGTGGTGGCAGGTCTCTTTTTTGTATGTTGTATTGTTAACCACTTAAAAGCACGGAAGCAGGCCTGCGAGGGACGCTCGCTTCGTCAGGAGCGCCATTATTGCGAGGAACTGAAGCAGAACGTGAAGCAGGGGAAGAAAGATGCACTTGTGCGTGCAGAACAGCTGCCGGATATTTATGTCAGACTGCAGAAGGAATATGCCGACGTAAAGGGCTTTGTATTTCCGCAGGATCTGGAAGGTCATATCAAAAAATGGCAGGAAAAATTGCGTAAATGACAGTGAATAAGAATGGTGACCGGGAGGGATAAGACAAGATGTTTCAGAAAAAGAACATTGCAGATATTAAGTTTGAGGGAACGAATGAGGAATTTGTGTGGAGAAGTCCGATTACGGATTTTGAGACGGGATCGAAGCTGACTGTGTACGAATCTCAGGAGGCACTGTTTTACTTCAACGGTGCCTGCGCAGGCGTACTCGGTCCTGGCAGCCATATTCTTGAGACGGAGCGTATTCCATTTCTGAAAAAGCTGCTCCAGCGAATTACCGGAAATGAGTCAATCTTCCATGCGCAAGTCTATTTTGTCAATAAAGTCGTGCTGGATATCAAATGGGGTGCCGGGGATATCGTATACCAGGATCCAGCAGGTCCTGTGTTCAATATTGGGTGTTTTGGCCAGATGAATCTCGCAGCGGAGGAACCGCGTCGCATGGTAGAGCGACTTGTCGGAAGCGAGGTGAGCCTGAGACGCAGTGAGGTGGAAATGAAGTTCCGCCAGTTGCTGGCGGCACAGGTACGGGATCATCTGGTAAATGCCATGCTGGACAATCAGATTAGTATTATCCAGTTGTCTGCCCGTCTTGGAAGGATTGCAGAACTGTTAGCACCGGATGTCGCACATCTGTTTGGAGAATATGGATTTTCTCTGCAGAATTTTTGTATCTCAGGCGTGAATATTCCAGAGGAAGATCCAGAGTATCAGCGCCTGAAGCGTCTGCGTGCAAATCAGGGACTGCGGATGAGTGAATTGCAGCTTAAGCAGCAGGAAGAGCTGATGATGGCACAACTTGCGGCAGAAAAGACACGGATTGAGGCGCAGGCGGCGGCATTTAAGCGTCAGACAGAAGGGTATGATTATGCGACAGAGAAGCAGTTTGAATTCCTGAATCAGATTGCCTCAAATTCGGGAACTGGAGCGGCTGGAATTAGCAGTGAGATGCTGCAGATGGGAGCTGGCCTTGGGATGATTGGTGCAGTCGGTGGTATGATGCAGAACATAACATCACCGTATATGAATGGAATGAGAATGGTGACCGGCGTTCCGCAGCCGATGGCTGGCCAGAATATGACCGAGATGCAAAATGGAACAGGACAAAACATGGCTGCCGGGATGCAAAACGGAGTAGAGCAGATGGTAGAAGTCCAGGATGGAAACAGTGCTGGCAGTGGTATGATATCACAGCAGGCGAGTGCAGGCACTGCGCCTGCAACGGGGGCTGACCCAGTAGAGGTGCTCGGTAAGCTGAAGCGCCTGCTGGAAGCCGGATTGATTGAGCAAGAGGAGTACGACGCGAAGAAGCGTGAGGTGCTTGCAAATCTGTAGAGTTACAGTTCGTTTGGCAGTAAAACATCAAGTGTAAAGGAGGAG
>CAVJRB010000034.1:1877-4642 GCA_963651655.1 bacterium
GGAGTGGTATGAGCAGTAAAATGATAGTGGCGATTACAGGAAGTGTGATTGCAACCGGATGTTATTTTATTGTTTTGTTTCTGATCGGGGGACTGACCGGAGCATCCTTGATCGGCAGTGCATTTACACTGGCAGCGCTTGGGCTATGTATTGGCGGGGCTTATATTTATCTGGAAGAGCCAGTGGTCGAACAGTATTTTTACATTTTCCCAGGAGCGTATATAGGAATGATATATCTAGGGGTACAAATGTTTGTCTCTTTTTTGCTTGTGGGTTTGCATCCAGCGGTTGTGGTACAGCTGATTGCGGAATTTGTGCTCCTAGGTATTTTTGGAAGTCTGCAGTGTTATGTCTTATATGTTGGGCTGCGGGCGCGCGACCTTCAGAGACGGCAGCAGGCGAAGCTCAGTTCCATGCGTGTGCTCTCAGCCAAAGCAATAGCTATTTGCAAAAATACCAGTAATTATAAATGGAAGAAACAGGTACAGAAGATCGCAGATGCCATCCGATATGCAGATCCGGTCACCCGTGGTGATACGCTAGAGGCAGAGCGAAAAATCGACGAAGCTTTAGAGCAGATTCGTATCGCAGTACGCACCGAAAATCAGGAAGAATTTGACGAGGCAGCCGAATTGATTCGTGGAAGTTTGGAATTAAGAGGGTAAGTGCAAAGAGAATACAGGAAGTTTATGGAAAAAGCTACTCGATTGCCGAGGGGCTTTTTCTTTGATTCCCGCGGGTTGGTATATTTCTTTATGCAGTGAAATGCTAGATATCTCATGATTCAGGTACGCTCAGAATCGTCTCAGAAAAAAATTGCTGTATTTCGGTGAAGTTTACTGCCTTTAGAGTATTCAGTAATTCTTCGCAGGTATATTGTGGTATAGAGAGAAAAATTTGATTTTACGCAAGTTTTTTATACCTTAATAATAACCAAATCTGTCTCTGGTATCCTCATATTAACAGTGTTATAATCTATTGTAAGAGCACCACAGATGCACTTACATATCCGTTTAGAAAGAGAACACCATGGAACCATACTACTACAATCACATGACCAAACCCCAGCAGGCGGTCTATCACAGCATCCTTGCCGGGGTGAAAAACTTTGGGGATGAAATTCAGATCCCGGCGCTTGCGGGGGAGGAGCTTTACAACGTGTTTTTTCAGATGCGGCTGGACCACCCGGAAATCTTCTGGGCCACCAGTTTCAAGTACCGCTATTATAAAGAGTCCCCCAATCTGATCTTTATCCCCGAGTATATATTTGACAAAAACAAGATCCGGGAGCACCAGAAAGCTATGGCTGCCCGTGTGGAAAAGCTTGTTCGCCCGGCACTGAAGCTTTCCGAGTGGGAAAAAGAGAAATACGTGCACGATTTCATCTGCGAAAATGTCCGCTACGACAAGCTGAAGAAACCCTATTCCCATGAGATCATCGGCCCTCTGGGTCAGGGCGTAGGAGTCTGCGAGGGCATTGCCAAGGCGGTGAAAGTCCTTCTGGACGCATTAGGCGTGTGGTGCATCATCGCCATCTGCGGCAACAACCCGGAGAAGGGAATCAAATACCGGCATACCTGGAATATTGTAAAAATCGGTGGCTCTTATTATCACCTGGATGCCACCTTTGACAACAGCCTTAGAAAAGATCATGAAAATTCGGAAATCCGCTACGACTATTTCAATCTGGATGACCAGCAGATTTTCCGCGACCATGAGCCGCTGATCGCACCGGCGCCTCACTGTACCGACCACGACCATTTCTATTATAAAGAAAAGAAACTCTCTTTCACAAAGAAAGAGGATGTATACAAGCGCTCCCTCCAGGCAGCGAAAAAAGGAAAAGTCCTGATCTTCCACTGGCGGGGCGGCTACCTCACCCGTGAAGTCCTTGGCGAGCTTCTGGACCTGATCCGAAAAGCCGGAACAGAACGGGGTAAAACTGCAGTGGTCAGCATCAACTGGCCCCAGGCTGTCATCCGCCTTACATACACTGACACCAAACTTTCCGAGAGCGTTTCTCTTGAGGAAGCAAATGAAGGGGAGCGGGAATAGCCCATCCGGACCACCCGCCAGGAGACCAAACCGGCAGAAAACAAAAAGGACACATGTCTTTCGCACATTTTCAAATTTGAAAATAATGTATGAAAAACCCCTTGAAAAAATGTCTGTTTTATACGAAAATTAAAAAAAACAGAGAAAAAGGGACATGAGTCCTGTTTTAAAAGCGAGACATATGTCATTGTAAGATTAATCATGCAGATATTATAAAAGGAGGACAACATAAGATGAAGAAAAGAATTGCAGCAATGGTTCTTGCAGGCGCAATGGCACTTTCCCTTGCACCAGCTTATGGAGCAACAGAGGTAAAGGCAGAGGCATCCGATATGAAGATCGCCATGGTTACAGACTCAGGTGATATCACAGACCAGAGCTTCAACCAGACTACCTACGAGGCATGCAAGGAGTGGGCAGCTGACAATGGAAGCGACTTCAATTATTATAAACCAGAGAGTGACTCCGATGAGGCACGTAACGCAAGTGTTGACCAGGCTGTAGCAGATGGTGCGAACGTAATCGTTCTTCCTGGCTACATGTTCGCAGCTACCATCGTAGAGCAGTCCGAGATGTACCCGGATGTGAAGTTCATCGCACCAGACGTAAGTGCAGGCGATATCTGCGAGAAAGGTGTTGGCGAAGGATACACCTACAATCCGGACGATTATGAAGTAACCGATTACTACAATGCAGACAATGTATACTGC
>CAVJRB010000035.1:0-672 GCA_963651655.1 bacterium
TTTCTTTTTATACAGAAAATATCCAAGTGCCATATAGAGAGCCATGATGACATTCTGCCGTACAAGTAACGTGGCAATTTCCATTTTGATTGTAATCCTCCTTCAAAATAACATGTTTTCTTGCTTCTTTAAGAAGATTTTAATATGTATTTTAAAGGAAAAAAACAGATTATATTGCCGAATAGACATACAATATTGCTGTTTAAAATAATGCCCTACAGAAGTACGTGTTTTAGCGAAGCGCGTGATTTTTACGGTACTGTGAGGGGGTCATATGATTCTCTTTTTTAAACAGTCTGACAAAATTATTAAAGTCTGTAATGCCGGAAAGTTCTCCAATCTTATAGCAGGGAAGGGCAGTATCTGTTAAAAGGAACTTTGCATTTGCAAGTCTTAAATCAATTAAAAATTCATTTGGAGACTGTCCGGTATATTTTTTAAATTCTCTGCTAAGATGATATTTGGAGATTCCTGCAAATGAGGAAAGTGAATCCAAAGTCAAAGGTCTTGCATAATTGCTTTCCATATATTTGATCAGATAACGAATGGTGTCTGGAATGGTTTTTCCGGAGGATTGCCTGATTGCTGCATTTCGTTTATGAAGGAGCAGAAGCAGCAGGGACTCAATCTGATTGGAAACCAGAAGATCTCGCTCAACAGTGAAATTAGTGT
>CAVJRB010000035.1:682-6120 GCA_963651655.1 bacterium
GAAATGTCTGGATCCGTATGATAATAATGAGGCTTTCGGCAGTCAATCAGAAAACCAGTTCCAGGAGTCAGATGATATATTTTATTTTCATATTCCAGAATGCCTCCTCCCTCATAGGTATATTGAAGAAGAAAGGAATCGTAATTCTGTCTTCTGGTAAAATAGGCAGACTGGGATTCCAGATAAACAAAAGACTGCAGGTACAAAAAGTGTTCTCTTGTGTAATCAGAGATTGGGCGCAGCTGAATGAAATGCTGTGTTCCGTCCAAAAGAAAATCAGAATATAGTGCATTTTTTGCGTCATCTGGAAATGAATAGGAAAAATCAGAAAAGAGTTTTGGGTTCTTAGGAGTTCTGGGTGTTTTCCATTTAAAAGTCAAAAGTGAAATATTATCGAACATATTTACAACTCTCCTTATAGAGCAAGATTATATGGTATATGAGCAGTATTATCTGTTTTTTGTTGAAAAATATTGTATTATACTTTCCTCAAGAAAGCAAGAAAATCATTGTTTTTGAAAGGAGAAAAAGATTATGGCGACGAAAGATTTCTGGCTGGAACATTTTAGAACTGAAAATCAGAAAGATCCGATTGGATTAGATTGCGAAAATCCAAGATTTTCCTGGGAACTGCACAGCAAAAAAGAGAATGTATTTCAGCAGGCTTATCAAATTAAAGTTACAGACTATAATGGAAATATAATTGCAGACAGTGGAAAAGTAGAAAGTAAAAATAATGTACTTGTGGAAATGAAGGAACTGCAGCTAATTCCTATGACCGCTTATCAGGTGCATGTAAAGGTATGGAACAATCAGCAGGAAACAGGAGAGATCACTGGAAGCTTTGAAACCGGAAAGCTGGGAACAAAGTGGGAAACATCCTGGATTGAACCGGAACAGATTCCAACAGTTGACAGCGCAAAAGGCAAAACCATGAGCCGTGATACTTTGTTTAACAATCCATATAAAAACAAGGAAAGAGATTTTGCCGAATTTCAGCCTGTACAGTATATTCGTATTCCATTTGAACTGTCAGAGAAACCAACGGCAGTCAGAGTTTATGCAACAGCTCATGGATTTTATCGCCTGTATGTAAATGGCAGCAGAGCGGATGACAGAGAAATGACACCGGATCTGATGGCATACGAGAAAGTATTAATGTATCAGACCTATGATGTTACGGATCAAGTACAGGAAGGTAAAAATGTAATCGGTGTAGAACTTGCAGATGGATGGTGGAGCGGAAGAACCGGAATGTCAGGCGACAGCTGTCAGTTTGGTGAGACAACCGCTCTTCTTCTGGAAGCAAGAGTGACTCTTCAGGATGGTTCTGTAAAAGTGATCACAGCTGAAAATGGAACTTCTCATACTGGCCCTCTTGTCCGGTCTGACATTTTTGTGGGAGAGAAATATGATGCCACACTGGAAATGCCAGGATGGAATACCGTCGATTTTGACGCAAAAGACTGGAAAGAAGTAAAAAAGGTTTCTTATGGCTTTGATAATATTATCGGTCAGTATGGCGAGCCAGTAAAACCAATCCGGATTATGGAACCAAAAGAAATTATCCGTTCTCCAAAAGGGGAATACATTGTTGATGTTGGACAGGTTGTTGCTGGAAATGTGGAAATAACCCTTGAAACGGAAGCTGGAAAAACAATCCGTCTGGAGCATTCGGAGATATTGGATGAGGAAGGAAATTTCTACAACAACATCATTGGGGTGAATAAAGAACAGCTGGATGTCTATGTGACAAAAGCGGGAAAACAGACATACAGACCTCACTTTACCTGGCATGGCTTCCGATATGTGCGAGTGACTGGATGGCCGGGAGAAATGAGTGTTCATAATTTCAGAATTTTCGTCCTGTCCAGTGAAATGGAAAATTTAGGAAGTATGGAAACCTCTCACCAGGAATTGAACCGACTGATCCAGAATATCTGGTGGAGTCAGGTGTCCAATACCATTTCTATCCCAACGGATTGTCCGCAAAGAGAACGCGCCGGTTGGGGCGGTGATATTATGGTATTTGCCCCTACTATGTGTAAAAACAGGCAGGCAGATCCTTTCCTTACCCGCTGGATGATGAATGTAAGGGCAGAGCAGAGAGAAAAGGGAGAAATTCCAAACGTAGTCCCCTATTTAAAGTCCTATCAGATGATGGCTGCCCGCTCTTCTAAATTTGATACCAGCTGTGGCTGGGGAGATACTGTGGAACAGGTTCCGTACACACTTTATCGGGAATATGGTGACAGAAGGGTCCTTGAAGAGAATTATCCTGCCATGAAGAGATGGATCGATTATATCAAAGACAGGGCATGGAACCATCATCCGGAAGAGTATGATTCCTGGAGCGAGGAGCGAAAAGAGAGAAGTCATTATCTGTGGAATACCGATTTCCATTATGCGGACTGGCTGGTGCCAAGTATGGTGCTTGGAAATCCAGATGGAACAGCTATGATCCAGACTGCAAGGGCGACGATGAAGTATGTGGCTCCGGCATATTTTGCCAATACAGCAAGTACAATGGCTGAAATTGCAGAAATTTTGGGATATACACAGGATGCAGCTGAATATCAGAAGCTTTATGAAAATATCAGAAAAGCATTTATGGAAGAGTATGTAAGTCCGGAAGGAACTCTGGAAAAAGAACTTCAGGGACTGTATGTAATTGCATTGAAGAATCATCTTTGTCCGGAAGAATTACAGCCAAAGATGGCAGCCCATCTGAATGAGATGATCAAGGAAAATCATGACTGCCTTGATACCGGGTTCTTAAGTGTACATTATCTTCTGGATGTGCTTGTGGAGAATGGATACCGTGACACCGCTTATAAGATTTTATTCCAGACCAAATGCCCAAGCTGGCTTTATGAGGTAGAGCATGGGGCTACAACCATATGGGAAAGCTGGGGCGCAATTGGAGAAGATGGACAGGTAAGTACCTACAGTTATAATCATTATGCATTTGGCTGTGTAATGGACTGGCTCTATCGGGAAATTGGCGGAATCCAGTCACAGAGCGCCGGATATGAAAGCGTAAAAATTGAACCGGATTTTAAATGTGGTCTGACAGCTGTAAACTGTGTTCAGCATACACCAAATGGTAGATTGGAAGTGTGCTGGAAACTGGATGGAAAACAGGGCGAGATCAGTGTGAAAATCCCATGCAACACAAATGCGAATATATGTCTGCCAAATGAAAAGAGTGTGCAAGTTGGAAGCGGGGAATATAAATATAAGTGGAAATGCTAAGCAGCTTTGAGAAAAACTGCGAAAAGGGAGGGTGGTATCGAACTATGAATAAAGTTGAAAAGACACTTCAGAAATTTGTAGATCATCAGGAAATTGCAGGTGCTGTTGCCTTGATCAGACATAAAGGAAAAATCGTGGAAGATTATTCGTATGGCTATGCAGATATTGAAAATAGAGTACCTGTGAATAAATCTACCATGTTCAGACTGGCATCTATGACCAAACCGATTGTGGCAATCGCAGCTATGCAGCTGGTAGAGCAGAAGAAGATTGGGTTATACACTCCATTAAAAAATATTTTCCCAGAGTTTTCGGAAATGAAAGTCTGCAGGGAATGGATTGGGGATGACGTATATATTCCGGATCCTGACAGCCCGTCCGGAAGAAAAATAGATGAAAAAGTAATTGAAAATATGGAGTATGTACCAGCTGAGAGTGATGTTACTATTTTTCAGCTGTTGAATCACAGCAGCGGTTTGGGAATGGGACCTGTTGGGAATACAATTGTTGAAAAGTTAATAAATCCAGATGACACAATTTTGGAACGTGCGGTGAAGTATTCAAAACTGCCCATGGATTTTCAGCCAGGAACGGGAAGCGGCTATAGCGGCGCTGTGGCATTTGAAATTCTGGCAGCAGTTATAGAAAAAGTTTCTGGAGAGGCTTTTTCTGAATATCTGAAAAAACATCTGTTTAAGCCATTGGGAATAAAAGACATTACATACGAAGTGACGGAAGAGCAAAAAAGCCGGATGCCTAAGCTGTACGAGTACAGAGAAAATAAACTTGTGGACGTAACCAAAACAGATCCCAGCTGGATACAGATGAATCCTATGCTGAATGCGTATCACTCTGGCGGTGCTGGAATAGTGGGAAGCATGGAAGAGTATGAAAAGATCGCTCATATGCTTTTAAACGAGGGCACTTTAGATGGTGCACAGGTTCTGAAAAAAGAAACAGTGAGAATGATGGCAGGAGAAGGTATTTCACATGACAGTGTTATGCGTCCTGGATCTTTTTGGGGAATCGGAATGAGTGTGAAAAACCCGCTTCCGGGAACACAGATTGCAAGAGCAAAGGGAAGCTATGGATGGAGTGGCGCCTATGGAACTCATTTCTATGTAGACCCTGCTCATGAATTAGAAGTTGTTCTGGGGGTAAACCGATCCAACATCGGAGGTGCTGCGTCTTATGTTGCTCATGCGCTGGAAGAGGCGGTGAAAGAGATGCTTTATGCAGATTGATCAAATAGTTAAAAAGTGTCAACTAATGATTTGTTGACACTTTTTTTCTGTCATGCTATACTTTTTTCAATGATATCTGGTACAAGGAGGGTGACAGAATGAAGGCGGATTTTGAAAAGCAGATACAGGATATTTTCGGCACAACAGATATTGAAAAACTGCGTCAGATTTCGGAAGCTGCGCATAACTACGACTGTATGAAGAAAGAGCAGCTAGTGGGCAAGCATGCTTCCGGAAGAAAGAATTCCTTTACTGAGCCGCAGATCGCCAGGATTCTGGCACTGCAGGATCAGGGGGAGAAAATTGCCAGCATTGCCCGGGAATATCAGGTGTCCCGTCAGACAATCTACAGCCAGATCCGGCGGGCTCATCATTTCAGTGATGACCCGGATGTGAAAATGCGCATGAATTTTATGAACCACAATGATCTTTGCACCACCATTGACATCGACTTCAGACACGAGAAAATTAAAATACAAAATTACACGGACAAAATTATCTTCCGTGCATTTGGCGTTGTAACAGAGCCAACCTGGGCAGATTTTGAATATTTCCTGGAAGACCGCTGCTTCCCCAGAACCCGCGACCACGCCAAGGACATTTTAAGAGAAATGGGAGTCCCCTTCTATGATCCCCTTTTGATCATTGAGAAGACCAAAGGCTATATGGCAGGGGACTACCAGTGGATTTTGATTATCAAGAAGGAGAACGGATGACTATGAAGAATATGAACCTTGACAAGTACTCTCCTTTTCACAAAACAGGCCATACTTCTAAAGGAGATCAGCGAAAATGGGAGATTGGAGGCGTCTGGTACAAAGCAGATTATATGGGCTATGAGAGTCTGGCGGAGGTACTTGTTTCCAGGCTTTTGAAGAAAAGCAGCCTAAAGTATCCTTTTGTCACATATGACCCTGCCAAAATTGAGTATAACAATAG
>CAVJRB010000036.1:0-9194 GCA_963651655.1 bacterium
GTCTGAGCCCTTTAGGGCGAGTTTGCATCCACGGCTGTCAATAGGCGACGGAGCAAAACCCCGAAATTCACCGTTGTCTGTACCGCCATGCCAGGGGGAAAGCGTCCGCATTGAAAACTAAAATTAATTTTAATTAATTAACCACTATTGTATTTAGCACCCGCTTAAGTGTATAATAGAAAAAACTCATTACAGCAAACGGGAAATGGAGATAGAGATATGGCGAAAGTAAGAATGGCGGACATCGCGGAAAAGGTAGGAGTAAGCACCGTCACAGTCCACAATGCCCTCAGCGGCCAAAAAGGCGTCAGCGACGAAATGCGCGAAAAAATCCTGGAAATGGCACAGGAAATGGGCTACATCCAGAACACCTCCGCCGCAAAAAGAGAAAAAAGCAGAGAATTATTCCACATCGGAGTATTAATCTCCGAGAAATATCTGGCTGACTACACAACCTTCTACTGGCAGATGTACCAGGAAATCGCAATCCTGGCAACCGAGAAACGCTGCATGGTAGCCGTAGAAATCCTCAAACACGCAGAAGAAGACGACCCGGTCCTTCCCCGGATCGTAAAAGAAGACACTGTAGACGGCCTCATCGTAGTAGGAGAACTGAAACGCTCCTACATGGCATTCCTCAAAAAGAACATGGAAATGCCCCTGATCTTCCTTGACTTCTACGACAAAGACCTGGCCAAAGACGCCGTGATCACAGACAACTTCCACGGAATGTATTTCCTCACCGAATACCTTTTCGACCAGGGCTTCACCAAGCTGGCATACGTAGGAAACATCTACGCCACCAGCAGTATTATGGACCGCTACTGCGGCTTCTACAAAAGCATGCTGGAGCACCACGCAGTTCTCCCGGAGAAATGGCTCATTCCCGACCGAGACATGGAAGGCGAGATCAATTTCGACCTGCCAGAGGATCTGCCGGAAGCGTTTGTGTGCAACTGCGATCTGACAGCAGGCCTTCTCATCATGAAGCTTGAGGAAAAAGGCTACCGCGTACCTGAGGACATCTCCGTAGTAGGCTTCGATAACTATCTTTACCCAGGCTTCCCCGACAAAAAAATCACCTCCTACGAGGTAAACATGCGCGCCATGGCCAAAGTCGCCCTGGACAAAATGCTCAAGCAGCTGAAAAACAGCCAGTCCGGCCGCGGACTTGCCATCGTGGCAGGCCATGTGGTAGAAAAAGAAAGCGTAAAATTAAATAAATAAAAAATAACTGTCCGCAGCAGGCCGTTATACAAAACAGGAAGAAGTTCATCGCGAAAAACTGCTTCCTGTTTTTGCATAAAAAATCAATGTGGCCGCCAGGTGAACAGAATGTCGAAAAAACAAGGAAATTAACTTAATTAACTTAAATGAATCGCACTAAACCACCAACACCAACCAAAAACCACAATTCTATTGTGCACTATGCCCAAGAAGTTAACTTAAATATTTTGCAAATGTAACGTAATTCATTATTTAAGTAAAAATAACTTGATATTTAAGTTAATAATGATATAATTAAATCAACTTAAAAATAAGTGAACAAAATAAACTAAATGGAGGTAACAAAATGAAAAAGAAATGTGTAGTAAGTCTTGGTCTTATAGCTGCAATGGCTATGACCTCAGTACCAGCTGTAACCGTATTTGCAGCAGACGAAGTACCGACCATCGATCAGATCAATGTTGGCGAGGATTATCAGGATCTGACAGCTTCCATTAAAGTTCTGACAAACAGAACTGACATCGTAGACACTGTCTATAAGGGATACGCAGAGCAGTTCATGGAACTGTATCCAAACATTACAGTAGAGTACGAAGGAATCACAGACTATGAAGAGAGCTTAAACCTTCGTCTTACAACAGGTGACTGGGGCGACCTTTGCTTCATTCCGACAGGTGTAGACAGAAGCGAGCTTTCCACATACTTCACCCCAATCGGTGACTACGACACACTGGATCCGATTTACAACTACGTACAGGACAAGACCTATGACGGAACCGTATATGGTATCGCAAACGGCGGTACAGCAAGCGGTGTTGTTTACAACAAGAGAGTATGGGAAGAAGCTGGAATCACAGAGCTTCCAACCACTCCGGATGAGTTCCTTGAGGACCTTCAGACAATCAAAGACAACACAGACGCAGTTCCCCTTTACACAAACTTCTCTGCAGGATGGCCGATGGGCGCATGGGATGCTTACATCGGAGTGGCAGCAACAGGCGACGCAGACTTCATGAACAACACCATCTGCCACACCAAAGATCCATTTGCAAAGAGAGACGACATGACAGGACCTTACGCAGTTTACTACACACTGTATGAGTCCGTTGCAAGAGGCCTTGTAGAAGATGACCCGGCTTCTTCTGACTGGGAATCTTCCAAGAGCAAAATGAATTCCGGCGAGATTGCAACCATGGTACTTGGTTCCTGGGCTGTACAGCAGTGCAAGGACGCTGGTGATACACCGGACGATGTTGGATACATGCCATTCCCGATCACTGTTGACGGAAAACGTTATGCAGGTGCTGGCGGAAACTACTCCTTCGGTATCAACAACCAGGCAGACACAGACAACCAGATCGCAGCTATGATCTACATGAAATGGCTCCTTGAGGATTCCCCAATCTACACAGATGAGGGAAGCATCCCGGCATTAAAGAGCGGAGACCTTCCGGACGCACTTGCAGATTTCGAAGGCGTTGAGCTTCTTGCTGATAACCCTGCAAAAGAGGGTGAGGAAACCCTGTTCAACGAGATCAACAACGAGAGCGAAGTTGGTATCAACAATGACGACTATCCGGACTGCGAGATCCTTGAGGGTGCTCTTTACGGATCCGCTACACTGGATGAACTGATGGATGACTGGAACCAGAAATGGTCCGATGCTCAGGATTCCCTTGGTGTTGAAGTTAACGAGTAATTAAAAGAAAGGCAGGCGGTTGCCAACCGGTGACCTGCCTGCCTTATATGATACATTCCGGCAGGAAAAAGTCCCCGCAGGGGGCAAAGAGGGAGGTAAAAATGAGTAACACTCCGGGTACAAAGAAAAGTTTTAAAGAAAAGCTTATGAGCAGAAAAGGACAAAAGTGGCTGGTAATCATCACCTTTATGTTTGTTCCCCTTTTGCTTCTGGTAATGTTTACATATGTTCCGTTCATCAAAATGGTTCAGTTCAGCTTTTATAAGATGAAATATATCGGACCGAGAACCTTTGTAGGATGGAAAAACTACGCGGAAGTCTTTTCACGAAGCGAATGCTTCAAGTCACTGGCAGTCAGCCTTTACTACATGGGCGGCGCAGTTGTCCAGCTTGCTCTTGCGCTGTTCTTTGCAACTTTGATGGTATTTAAGACCAAAGGAGCTTCTTTCTTCAAGGGAGCCATGTTCTTCCCATATCTGGTCTGCGGTATTGCAGTCGGATTTATTTTCAAATTCTTCTATGCAAGAGGATTCGTACTTGACTCCATCCTGCAGCTGTTTGGAATGAACCTGGAAGACATTCCTTACTGGCTTCAGGACAAAAACATCAACAACATTTCCCTGGCAGCAACCTCCGTATGGAGATACATGGGCCAGAATATGATCCTTTTCTTAGGAGCAATGATGTCCGTAGATTCTGATCTTTATGAGGCAGCTTCCCTTGACGGAGCAAACAAATGGCATCAGTTCATCTACATCATTCTTCCAAGTATCAAGTCAATCGTAGTACTGAACCTGATCCTTTCCATCAGCGGTTCCTTAAGTGCATTCGAGCCGCCATACGTTATCACAAACGGTACTATGGGAACTGGGACTTACTTCGTAATCATGAACAGACTTGCACATGAGAACCAGAAGGTTGGTCTTGCCTGCGCAATGGCGATCGTACTTCTGATCATCATCGTAATCTGTACCGTTGCACAGAAGCTGTTCTTCAAATATGCATTTGATGATGGAACCTCAGATGAATCCAAGGCAGCCATCAGAAAGAGAAAAAGAGCTGAGAAAGCTGCAAGAAAAGGAGGCAGAGCATAATGAAACCGAAAAAAAGAAGTGCCATTTCCATTGCTGCGATCATCTGTAAATATGTGATGCTGATTGCAGCTTCGATCATTGCTCTGGTGCCTGTATGCGTCTGCATTCTTACTGCATTCAAGACAACAGATGAGTACAATGCTTCTTCCGTACTGGATCTGCCGAAAAGCTTTGCTTACTTTGAAAACTTCAAGGTAGCATTTACAGAGGCAAACATGCTTCGCGGCTTCTTAAACACCGCAATCGTACTGATCGTGGTACTGACCTGTTCCGTGCTCATCGGCGCAATGCTTGCCTATGTGCTGAACCGTTTCCAGTTCAAAGGAAATGCCCTGATCCAGAACCTGTTTACCTTTGCAGCCCTGATTCCTGGTATTGCAACACAGGTAACCGTTTACCAGATCATGTATTCCTTAGGACTGATCAACCATCTGTATGGCTACATGATCGTTCTTATGGGTACTGACATTATTTCCATTTACATTTTCATGCAGTTCTTTGAAAACCTTCCGGTTTCCCTTGATGAGTCTGCAATCGTAGATGGATGTACCTACTTCGGTGTATTTTTCAAGATCCTGTTCCCGCTGCTGAAGCCGGCTATCGTAACTTCCGTAGTATTAAAGGGTGTAAGCGTTTACAACGAGTACTATATGTCAAACCTTTACCTGCAGGATCAGAACCTGAAAACAATTTCTACCGCACTTTACAAATTCACGGGACCTTACGGCAACCAGTACAACTACATCTGTGCCGGCGTTCTGATCACCATCATCCCGATTTTCATCCTGTTCCTGATCTTCCAGAAACAGATCTACGGCGGAATGGCTGCCGGAGCAGTTAAGGGTTGATTTTATAACAATACTGATATTAAAGGAGACTTACGACTATGAGTAAGGTTAAAATGATTGCACCTGCAGTACCAAACGTACCGTGGCAGGAAAGACCGGAAGGTCTTAAGGATGCTCCAGTATGGAGATACACAGAGAACCCGATCATCGGAAGAAACCCGGTGAAAGGTGTTGCCAGAATTTTTAACAGCGCCGTAATTCCTTATGAGGGAAAATTTATTGGTGTGTTCCGCGGTGAGCAGACAAACGGAATTCCTTACATTTATCTTGGAAGAAGCGAGGATGCCATCCACTGGAACTTTGACGAGAACAAAATTGAATTCGTAGATGAGGACGGCAAGCCGTTTATGCCGATTTACGCATACGATCCACGTCTGGTTAAGGTTGAGGATACCTACTACATTATCTGGTGCCAGGATTTCTACGGCGCAGCAATCGGTATGGCAAAAACAACCGATTTCAAGACCTTCGTAAGAATTGAGAACCCATTCCTTCCATTCAACAGAAATGCCGTTCTTTTCCCAAGAAAGGTAAATGGAAACTTCATGATGCTGTCCCGCCCAAGTGACAGCGGACATACTCCGTTCGGTGATATTTTTGTTTCCGAGAGCCCGGACCTTGTATACTGGGGAAAACACCGCCATGTAATGGGCAAGAGCAGCGAGTGGTGGGAATCCCTGAAGATCGGCGGCGGAGCAGCTCCCATTGAGACTTCTGAGGGATGGCTTCTGTTCTACCACGGCGTAAGCGGAACCTGCAACGGATATGTATACAGCATCGGCGGAGCAATCCTGGATATCGACAATCCGTCCATCGTGAAATACCGCTGCGAGAACTTCCTTCTTACACCGGAAGAATGGTATGAGGAAAGAGGCTTCGTGCCGAACGTAACTTTCCCATGTGCAACCATCCACGATCCGGAAAGCGGAAAGATCGCAATTTACTACGGTGCTGCGGATACCTATGTTGGTCTTGCATTTACAACAGTAGATGAGATTGTAGACTACATCAAAAACAACAGCGTGGTAAGAGAATCCGATTCCGAGCTTGGAAGAAGATAAGAACTGTGGAAGTGCCGCAATGCCTGCTCCCAGGTAAGGGACATGTGGCATGCGGCACTTTTTACGTCTTTTTTCAGAAAATACATTACTTAAAGTAAGAATTTTATGAATATAGTTATAAAATAAATGGAGATAATCAGATGTTGACATTTGTGAAAGAAATTGAGTCTCATTTGCGAAACGGCATCATTCCTTTCTGGGAAAACCTGAAGGATGATACCTACGGCGGATATTACGGCTACATGGATTACGACCTGAAGCTTAACAAAACCTACGAGAAAGGCTGCATTCTTAACAGCCGTATCCTCTGGTTTTTCTCAAACGCATACATGCTTCTTGGAAATGAGGACCTGAAGGAAAACGCGGATCACGCTTATGAGTTTCTGAAAAAGTACTGTCTGGACCGGGAGGAGGGCGGTGTTTTCTGGTCTGTCACCTATGACGGCAAACCTCTGGATACCACCAAGCATACCTACAATCAGGCTTTTGCCATCTACGCACTTTCTTCCTATTATGATGCAGTGAAGGATCCGGAAGCGCTGGAGATCGCAAAGGGCCTGCAGGATATTATCGAGGAAAAATGCGTGGACGAGTACGGATACCTGGAAGCTTTCAACCGGAAGTTCCAGCCGGAGGAAAACGACAAGCTTTCCGAAAACGGTGTCATTGCAGAGAAAACCATGAATACCCTGCTTCATGTATTTGAGGCGTACACGGAATTTTACCGCGTGACAAAGGATGCGCGCACAGGCGAAAGACTTCGCTTCATGATGGATGTTTTCGGGGAAAAGGTTTATAACCGGGAACTTGGAAGACAGGAGGTTTTCTTTGACCGCACCTGGAACAGCTTGATCGATCTGTATTCCTATGGACATGATATTGAGACCTCCTGGCTGATGGACAGAGGCCTTGAAGTTCTGGGTGATGAAGCTTACACAAAGAAGCTTGCTCCGGTTACAGCAGAAATTGCAGAGAATATTTACAACCGTGCCTACACCGGACATTCCGTTCTTCTGGAAGCAGAGAATGGTGTGGATGACACCAACCGGGTATGGTGGGTGCAGGCGGAATCTGTAGTAGGATTTCTCAATGCATGGCAGAAAGCGCCCCAGGAGAAGAAATATCTGGAGGCAGCAGAAGATATCTGGAATTACATCAAAAATGATTTCATAGATCCGCGTATCGGTTCCGAATGGTTCTGGAGAGTGGACAAAGACGGAAACCCCATTCACGAGCCCATTGTGGAGCCGTGGAAATGCCCGTATCACAACGGACGTATGTGTATGGAAGTGCTCAGGAGGATGAAAGATGTTGCATAAGCAGTATTATGTGGAAAAAGCAAAGGTAGATGCCCTGGTTGCAAGAAAGAACCAGAAGACCGACTTTTATAACGGAATTTACGACAGATACCAGTATCCGGTTCTCACAAGAGATTTTGCCCCGGTTCACTGGAGATATGACCTGAATGAGGAGACCAATCCTTATTTCATGGAGCGTCTTGGAATCAATGCAGTAATGAATTCAGGAGCCATTGAATTAAACGGCAAATATTACCTGGTAGTCCGCGTGGAAGGAAACGACAGAAAATCCTTCTTCGCAGTTGCAGAGAGCGATACCGGAATTGACGGATTCCATTTCTGGGATTACCCGGTGGTTCTGCCGGATACCTGCCCGGAGGAGACAAACGTGTACGATATGCGTCTCACCAAGCATGAGGACGGCTGGATTTACGGTGTGTTCTGCTCTGAGAGCAAGGACAAAAATGATCCTGATCTTTCCGCGGCAGTTGCAGAGGCTGGAATCGTAAGAACCAAAGATTTGAAGACCTGGGAGAGACTGGATAACCTGAAAACTCTTCGTTCCCCGCAGCAGAGAAACGTAGTGCTTCATCCGGAGTTTGTAGATGGAAAATATGCGTTCTACACCCGTCCAATGGATGGATTTATTGAGACCGGAAGCGGCGGAGGAATTGGCTTTGGCCTGTGCGATGATATCTGCCACGCAGTGATTGATGAGGAAAAAATCATCAGCCGCAGAATCTACCATACTCTTACCGAATCCAAAAACGGTGCCGGCGCAGTGCCGATCCGCGGCAAAAAATGCTGGATCAACATTGCTCACGGCGTGCGCAACACAGCAGCAGGATTTCGCTATGTGCTCTATGTATTTGGAACCGATCTGAATGATCCGTCTAAAGTGATTGCAGAGCCCTCCGGTGTATTCCTGGTACCATTTGGGGCAGAGCGTGTAGGAGATGTTTCCAATGTAGTATTTACCAACGGAGCTATTGCAAAGGACAACGGAGATGTGTATATTTATTATGCATCCTGCGACACAAGAATGCATGTGGCAACCACTACCATTGACAAACTGGAAGACTATCTCTTCCACACTCCACAGGATCCGCACCGTTCACCGGACTGCGTAAAGCAGCGCTGTGAGCTGATCAGCAGGAACCTGGAGCTGTTGGAAAAAGAGAATTAAGGGCGCGTTTGGAAAAGAAAAAGTTAAAATTGTTATAAAATAAAATGGAAAAGGAGCAGAATACAGTGCTTGAAGTGATCAAAGAATATGTACAAAACTGTATAGCCGATATCAAAACCAAGACCGCCGGAATGAGCAGGGGAGAATCCTTCGCTTATGTGATGACCTATTACTGGTATCACATTCTGGGAACAGCGGCGATAATCGGACTGCTTTTTTTCCTGATAATACATTTTGCGTTTGGAAACAAAAAGCCGGTATTTACCTGTGTACTGGTAAATCAGGAGATTAATTATTCCCGCGACAGTGAGCTTGCAGATGCCTTTGGGGAATTTGCAGGGGTGAAGGCTGACAGGATCGATATCGATTCCAATTACAATATGTCCTACGGAGATGTGAAGCTGGAGGGAGTCAACGAAAGCTCCTATGAGAAGTTTTTCTTTAAGTGGAGAAACCAGGAACTGGACGGGGTGATCCTGCCGGAGAGCTTTTATAAATTCTGTAAGGAAATGGGCGGGGAATATTTGAACCTGGATGATCTGGATACAGGGGATCTGCCTCTTTATGAGGATGGAGAGGAACATACCGGAATTTTAATTGACGAAACAGAGTTTGGTGAAAAGTGGATCACCAACGAGACTGGAGAGAAACTGCTGCTTGTTTTCCCGTCTGATGGGAAACATGAGGAAATGTGTCAGAAGTTTGTGGAGTTTATGATGCAGGAGTCTAGAGCGTGTTTGAAAAATCATTCCCGCAATCTGCACGCCCCACTTTGCGGTAT
>CAVJRB010000037.1:0-2430 GCA_963651655.1 bacterium
GCTGCATGAACGTTTACGTTTCGAGGATAAGCCTTGCAAGCTTCACGGGTACTGCCCTCGAAAAGGACCGTCCTCTCTGTATCGGTACGTCCAAAGCTCTTCGGTGGTTTTACCGTATAAATACTGGCCTTTTTCAGCAATGGCTTAGCATCTGAAATACCGTCCAGTCCCAGGATCGCACCATGGGGAAAATAAATATGTGTCCCATTTTCCGTACAGGCTTTTTCACATTTCTCTGCAAATTCCCTGTCCGAAAATGCAGTCACGGAAAATACAAGGAGGCTGCAGTATTTCAGGATCTTTTCCCCATACAGCTTCAACACATCTGCATTGGCGCACTCTACCAGAAGCTCCACCTGGGACAGATCCTCCTCTGTCAGTTCCTTTTTGCAGGCCACACCATCTTCCAGGCTGATATCCGCTTTGTCCACTGCAAACATCACTTTTCCGGAAGTCTCATGCTCTACGTGGTGAATCATCGCCTGGCCGATTTTTCCACAGCCAAGAAAACCTATTTTTTTCATATAGTATCCCATCTTTCTTAACAATTATTTCTTTCTGTATCTCTCCATCAGCGTCAGCGTTCTCTTGATCGCATCCACAGCTGCCTTATGATCCTGTGAGAAATTGATACGGAAGCTGTTTGTATAGTATGGGCCGAATTCGGTTCCCGGAGTCACCGTTACATGGGCAACCTTGCGGAGAACCTTGATAAACTCTGCCATGGGAATGTCCATTTCTGGGAAGGTCACAAACAGATAGCTTCCGCCTTCTGTCGTTCTTGCGCTTACCCCAGGAACGGCACGCAGAACTTCCAGAAGCTCATCACGGATAGCCTGATGCGCGGCAATCCTTTCTTTCATGAAACCTTCCGGCTCTGCAAACCAGGTTTTAAGGACAGACTGGCTGTATCCTGCTGCACGGAGGGAAACGATTGCCTGCAGTTTCTCCATCCTTGCAATGATAACCGGATCGCCAAATGCCACACCAAGGCGGAATCCACTTAGAGATTCTGTTTTGGAAGGGCCGATAATCGTAACCATATTTTTCAGGTTTCCTTTTACCTTGCAAAGATGTGTGTAGGCTCTCTCATCAAAGATCTGTCTGGAATAAAGCTCATCCACGATCAATGCCACATTGTATTTCTCAGATAATTCTACGATTTTCTTAATTTCATCTTCAGAATAGATCACGCCGGTAGGGTTGTTTGGATTTGAGAAAAGAAACAGCTTCACCCCACCCTGGAATGCTTTCTCTAACTGCTCCATGTCAAGGCCGGCTTTTCCTGTAGCCTCTTCGTAATGCATGCGTACCGGTACCAGTTCTCCTTCAAAGAATTCAGCCAGCTTTCTGTTTGCGAAATAATCAGGCTCCACTATGGAAACCTTATCATCCCTTGCGATCAAAGATCCCATTGCAAGAAACAGGGCGCCCTGTGTACCAGGTGTGATAATGATTTCCTGATCTGCACGGATGGTGATTCCGGTAAATTCTGATAATCTGGCCGCAACCTCCTCACGGATCGCACCTTTTCCTCTGTATTCTGTATAGGCCTGCTTTCCGCCAATATGGTATCCTTCCACATAGGCCTCAAAAGCTCCTGGAGTTGGCTCAAACGCATCTACATCACCATGGGAAAAATCAACAGGCACACCTGGAAGTTCCTCGCCGCGGATATCCAGTACCTCTTCTTTTTGTCTGATTTCCTGTCCTGGCGCATTGTCCACACCAAGTTTTGAAAACTTTTCCATAATCCTGTCCATAGTCGGATCCTCCTCATCTAGTTTATTTGCAATTCCGAAAATATTTCTTTATCACGGATACCACATATTCCATTTCTGTAATTCCGTATCTCTGGTCGCACTGCAGCATCAGGCTGTGTTCTGACATATACGCTGCATATTCTGACGGCTCATAGTACTGGGTTGGCAAAACCCACTGTATCTCACCGATGATCCGGTTCTCCCGCAGATATTGATAGAAATCATCCCGGTCTTCCACAAGAACCAGAAAGCCAAATGGCACAAAATCCCTTCCGGCATCCAGCTTTGGTCCAAAGATCTCAAGTCCCTCTATACCGGTAAGTTTTTTATAAAGGTAAGAATAATTCGCCCTTCTTTTTCCAATGGCTTCTTCTATGTCACACTGGGCAAGAATATTCTGGGAAATTCCGGTCATCTCTCTTGGGGAAAAGTCGAAATACCGTTTGCTGTTGGCTGTTTTTTCCAGATCCAGGTAGCTTTTGTCCTCCAAATGCTTTTTCGTTCCGTACCAGATCCTTGCCAGGGAAAGAAACATCTGGGTGTACACGGCCTCATCGTAGGCATCCTTCAGGGGAACATCCTCCCAGAAAACATCATTTCTGGCAGCTGCAATCCCGCCATCGGTTACCGGAAACCATTTTCGCACACTGCTCACCAGGTAATCCCC
>CAVJRB010000038.1:0-4703 GCA_963651655.1 bacterium
GATCTCATATCCATCAGGATTCAGAAGGGGAAGGAAACAGATCCGGATCTTGTCCAGCAATTTTCTCACCTCGTAAAATTCCTCCAGCTGCCAGCCGCACTCATAGGCCCGGCAGTACTCCTCTGCCATCTGAATTAACAGCCGGGGAAGCAGGTTCTGGGTTCCGTCAATTCCAGCCACGCAGAAAATCATCTGCGCTCCGTTTCCCACCTCTAACATAGGAATCAGCCTGTCATCATGGCTGTTTCCCACTGCGCGAAACTGACAGAAACCGCTGTAACGGCCGGCAAGCTCCCATAATGTGTAGTAGAGCTTTTCATATGTATGATTTCGTTCTTTTGGCATAAATTCTGCCCGCATATTCTACCTCCTGCAGCGGAGGAAAATCTCAGGCAGTATTGCATTTTCCGTACCAGCCTGTCCCCCGCCGCAATAGTATTATATGCAAAAAGGCAGGTCAAAATGACCTGCCTTATGATAAATTGTTATCGTTCACCTTGTACCCATTCATGCGCTTTGCGTAACATTGTCAGTAAACAGCTATCATGAATTCCTTTATGGAAAATGCTCTTCTATGGGTATTGTATCCAAAGTGACATCAAAGTATCATTCTGTTTAATTCTCTCTTTTTCTCTTTCTTACCAGCACGTATCCGCCTGCTACAAGAGAAAGACTTGCAAGCATCATCATGGTTGCAATCGGAGAATTGTCGGCTGTTCTTGCATTGCTTGCAGAAGAAGAGCCTGTAGAACTGTCATCTCCGCTATAGTTCTCAGGATCAGTGGAATCACTGCCGTCTCCGGAGCCGCCATTATAGCCGTCTCCACTGCCGCTTCCATCTGTACCAGTTGGAGTAATCGTGCCGGATGGTGTTACGGTGAACTCAATTGCCTTGGAGTAGAATTTCTGCTCCAGAGCCTCCTGCACGCCGGAAACAGCTACCCAGTCAGTGCCGTTGTATATGTACTTCTGGAAGAAAATGTACATTTTAAAAGTTTTAGCATCCCTAATACCGTCTCTGTTTCCAATGGAGAAGCTCTTCTCGTATCCGCTACGAATATTATCTTTACTCATGCTCCATCCATAAGGTACCCACTTGGTATCTCCATTAACCGGATCGGTATTCTCGGTTCCTGCACCAACAACCTTGAAGTTGTACATAGTCTTCGGATAGAATGCCAGCGGCTCCTCAAGTCCTGTTACCTTGCTGTCTGTTACAGGAGGAGTAAGAGCCGGACGTGTGGTCGGAGTCGGCTCGGCCGGTTCTTCTGTTGGTGTAGCCTTGGCTTCCAGAGTCAGTACAAGAGGTTTCACAGCCTCCACGCCCTTGGAATCTACGCCATAAACAACCACTTTAATATCCGTATCATAAGCAACACCAGCAAGCTGTACCTCAACCTTCGTTGCAATATCACCACTTGCCACATTATTTGCCTTCACTTCTTCGAAGCTCGGTGTAGCATCAGATTTCTTCACCCAGGTTGCGTAATATTTACCGCCTACACCAGCATCATTGGTGGTGAAGCTCAAATCTACGGTATGGTCATAAGCTGTATTCCAGGCAAGAGACTCTGGTTTCAGTTCCATACGTTCAACAACCGGTGTCTTCACTTCTTCCAGCTGTCCTGTAGTAGTATTCACTGTGTATTGATCCGTATCCAGATAGTGTACATGGGCAAGTACATTATCCATAGTCGTATAGGCATTTCCATCTGCATCCTTGCCGATTGTGACAAATGCCTTCACAGCATCTGCATCACTTCGTCTCGCCTGCAGGTCAGCTGTGTCAGAAAGGACCCCAGTTGCCGCAATATACGCATTCTCGCCGCTTAAAACAATACTGTTTTCGTATTTGAATCCGTCATCATAGTTCTTGCTGACAATTACATTGCCGGATACACGGATTTCCCCTTCGCTGTAAATTGCTCCGCCTACCAAATCATCCAGTGACTGGTTGCCAGTGATAGTGCCGCCGCCAAGGCCAATGCTTCCTCCATGATTGTAGACTGCAGAACCAGGTGCTTTGGTAAGAATGCCGGTTAAGGTAACACCGTCAGACATTCCGAAGTATCCGCTCTCCACGGAAATAATGGAACCTGTCGCCTCAGCCGTGGAAGAGGCGTCGACAGTCAAAGATAAAACCGTATCCCCATTCTTGCCTGTGCCAAACTGAAATGCAGTATTCTCTCCCTGAACCATAAACATATCATCCAGGAATCCATTTGCACGCTTGATCACCGTGCCGTCCTCTGCTGCTGCGATGGACACATTCCGGCTGTCAGAGATCACGATGGTATCGGAAATCTCAATGGTGCCTGTCACAAGGATCTGGGATGGAGCCGCATTCTTATCTGCATTGGCTGGTGCCATCAAAATTGCATCTGCCAGAGTCTTGCACTCGGTCTGATTGCCATCGGCATCCTGGAAATAAATCTTGCCCGTGGAAGTCTCTTCAGAAGCATCGCTGTTCTCTTCTGCCTGTGTGGAAATACCAGCTTCTCCGGCTTCCTGATTCTCTGCATCTCCGCTTCCAAATCCATCTGCCTGGCTGCTGTCTGTGCTCTGATCTGCTACAGGAGTATCCGTCTGATCCTGGGATGGTTCCTGTGCAGCGGCATTATCTGCAGTGTTATCCTCTGCTGGCGCTTCTGCCGGTGCCTCCGCTGCGGCATCCCCTTCTTCTGCCGGAGCAGCGGTATCCTGAACAGGCTCTGCAGCCTCCTCTGACTCCACGGCAGCTGCTGTATCATCTGTTGTCACGGTCTGGGCATCTGACTCTGCGAACGCCATAGTTGCCGGAGCCATTCCGGCAGCAAGAGTTCCAGCCATGATCAACGCTAAAATCTGCTGTTTTTTCATTTTAAAAAGTCCTCCTTATAAACGAGTCCCCCGTATTAAGTATTAACATCGAAGTCCAGTATAACATATTTCATTTCAAAAATCAAACTTATGGGCGAATCTGTCCGTTTCCATAAATGATATATTTCGTGGAAGTAAGGGCCAGAAGTCCCATCGGTCCACGGGCATGAAGCTTCTGTGTGCTGATGCCGATCTCTGCCCCGAATCCGAACTCAAAGCCGTCAGTAAAGCGGGTGGAAGCATTTACATACACGGCTGCCGCATCCACCTCATCCAGGAATTTCTGCGCGTTGTTGTAGTCCCGGGTGATGATTGCCTCTGAATGTCCGGTATTGTAGCGGTTAATGTGGCGGATGGCTTCCTCCACAGAACCAACCACTTTAATCGAAAGAATGTAATCCAGGTACTCGGTTCCCCAGTCCTCTTCCGTAGCAGAAACCGCATCCGGAATCAGGGCTTTGGCTGCTTCATCGGCACGCATTTCTACATGCTTGGTGCGAAGCCGCTCTGCCAGAACCGGAAGGAACGCATCCTTCACTTTCTCATGAACCAGAAGGGATTCGCAGGCATTGCACACGCCCACTCTCTGGGTCTTGGCATTCATCACAATGTCTGCCGCCATGTTAAGATCCGCGCTCTCATCCACATAAATGTGACAGTTGCCTGTACCGGTCTCGATTACCGGAATGGTGCTGCCGTTTACAACCGCCTTGATCAGCCCGCGGCCGCCTCTTGGAATCAGCACATCCACGTATTCGTTCATTTTCATAAACTCTGCGGTGGTCTCTCTGGAAGTGTCCTGGATCAGCTGGATGGCATTCTCTGTAAGATCCTGGGCTTTCAGGGCACTGCGGATACAGTCCACAATGGCAGTATTGGAATGGATGGCATCACTTCCGCCTTTTAGGATCACGGCATTTCCGGTCTTAAAGCACAGGGCAAAAGCATCTGCGGTTACATTGGGTCTGGCTTCATAAATGATTCCGATGACCCCGAGGGGAACTCTTTTCTGACCGATCATCAGTCCGTTAGGACGTTTCTTCATGCCGGTTACTTCCCCAATAGGGTCTTCAAGAGCCGCTACCTGGCGCAGACCCTCTGCCATTCCCTCTATTCTCGCTTCCGTCAGCATCAGACGGTCCACAAGGCCTTCCGGCATCTGGTTACGCCTGCCGTTCTCTACATCTATGGCATTGGCCGCAAGCAGCTTATCAGCGTGTGCCACAAGGCTGTCTGCCACTGCTTCTAAGACCTGATTCTTCTTCGCAGTGCCAAGATTGCGAAGAATCACTTCCGCTTCCCGGGCATTTTCGCCCAGAGTCTGCAGCATTTCATTCATTTATAAGTCCTCCCTTCGGTAAGGCATTCCTGTTCCTGTAAAAAATATTGCTTTGTGTCACAATGATCTGAGGGCAGATGTCCGTAGGCTCTGTGGGAACCTGATCCAGGATCTGGAAATCAAAGGCGACTGCGACCCGCCGAATATCCGGATGCTTTTCCAGAAAGCGGTCGTAAAAGCCTCCGCCATATCCCACTCTGTGGTTCTCCCTGTCAAATGCCACTCCCGGCATGATCATAAGGGCATCCGTCCAGTCCACAGTCTCTCCTTCTGAGGGCTCCGGAATTCCGAAATATCCAGGAGCGAGCTGGGAGAAATCTGTCAGACGATAAAAGACCATATCCTTTCCCACTACCTTGGGAACTGCCACTTCCTTGCCAGATTTCCAGGCTTCCTCAATAATAAACCTTGTCATAACCTCATGATTGTAATCTGCATAAGCCATAACGCGGTCTGCCTGCAAAAATTCCGGAAGCCGGATCACGCGCTCTGTCAGCTGGCGGCT
>CAVJRB010000039.1:0-2057 GCA_963651655.1 bacterium
CCTGTTTTTTTCCTATTGCACTTTTGAAACATATATTATACAATGAGAAATCAAGACATAATGATATTTGATACCACAAAGAACAGGATGTGATCATATGAAAATTGAAAAGATCAGCGATACCCAGATCCGCTGCACTCTTACGAAAGAAGATCTGGACAGTCACCAGATCCGTATCAGTGAGCTTGCCTACGGCACGGACAAGGCCAAGAAGCTTTTCCGGGAAATGATGCAGCAGGCCCAGATCCAGTTCGGCTTTGAAGCAGATAACATCCCGCTGATGATAGAAGCAATCCCGATAAGCGGGGAAAGCGTAGTCCTGATCATCACCAAGGTTGAGGATCCTGAGGAGCTTGACACCCGTTTTTCCAAGTTTTCACCATATAAGAAATCCAAACCGGATGCCCTTCACTTTGACGGGGCTGACAATATCATCGATATTTTCCAGAAGCTTTATGAAGAGACAAAAAAAGCCATCTCCAGCGAGGATTCCTCTGAGAAGCAGAAGAACGACGGCGCAAAGAGCGGCCAGGCTGCCTCTGCTTCAGGAACTTCCGAGGATGAGGATGCTGACGCGAAGATTTCCGTTAATCTTGTAAGGCTTTACAACTTCCGTACATTAGATGATGTGATTGCGGCAGCCCATGGGCTGGACGGCTTCTACAAGGGCGTGAATACCCTTTATAAGGATGAGAACGCACTTTACCAGCTGATCGTACATCAGTCTTCCTGCACAGCGGAGGATTTCAACAAGGTCTGCAATATTCTCTCTGAATATGGCAGCGGGCATGCTTTTACTCCTGCCGGAGAAGCACACTTAAAAGAACATGGAGAACTGATCCTGCGCAAGGCACTGCAGCAGCTTGCCGGGATCTGATAAATAAAAAGGACTGGCATTTCGCGCCAGTCCCTTTTATTTATCACTTAGTATATAACCGAACTACGGTACTATATACTAGCGGCCTGCAAGATAATCGTTCAGCTGCTGGATTAATACGTCAGCATCGATTCCGTGTACCATAGCAGCCTCCTCCAGAGATTCCATCTGAGCGGATGGGCATCCTACACATCCCATTCCGGATGCCATAAGAATACCAGCCATATTCGGATCTAACTGAAGAAGCTGACCAATCAGCATATCTTTTGTCACCTGTGCCATGATCTGTTTCCTCCTTTTTGAATTAAGCCGTGGTGTTAATCAACTGTTCCATAATCAGTTTCTCCCACGTTCCACCATTATAATACCAAATGTTCATTTACGCAACCATCACAATTCTAAAACTTTGTTTATAATTTTGTACTTGATATCTTATGCCAGATATATTAGAATGTGGTTATATCCCGAAAGGGAACTAAAGAGATTAAAGGAGGATATCACAATGGCATATGTAATTTCTGATGAGTGTGTAAGCTGTGGAACATGCGAAAGCGAATGTCCAGCAGGAGCTATTTCTCAGGGAGATGAGCATTTCGTAATCGACGCTGATACATGCGTAGAGTGCGGAACTTGTGCTGACGCCTGTCCAATGGGCGCTATCAGCGAGGGTTGATTTTCCGGACAATGATAGCGAAGGGAGCTTCCATAATGGGAGCTCCCTTTTTTCATTTATGCGCTTTGCTTTTCTTTTTCCCCCGTTTATCCAGGGCTGCGGCGGCTTCCTTTCTGGCAGACTGCTGTCTTCGGATAGCTTCATCCAGCGAACGCCACCTGTCCTCCCCTTCTTTTTTGGCGTGAAGCTCCTGGGTGATCAGACGCTCCATGATTTCCTGGAATTCCAGGATCTTCGTATCTTCTTCCGTTTCCTTTACGCTCTCCCGCAGTTCTTCTTTAAACATTTCTTCATCCTGCTCTTTGTTTTTGTCCGGCAAGGCGGACTCCAACAGATGAATTCCGGACGCTTCTGCCTCCCCCTTTGGCTCTGACATATCTCTTCTTGCGATTTTGGGAAGCAGGTCGTGTATGGCTCTTAGCTGCAGCCCCCGGTTCTTCAGTTCCTTAATATTCAAAAACAGCTGAATATCCTCTCCGGTGTAGTAGCGGTGTCCCAGCTCATTTC
>CAVJRB010000040.1:0-2339 GCA_963651655.1 bacterium
GCCCAGGTCTTCCTGAAAATTACCCATATATTTCACAATAAAATCCGCATACAGCTCATTCTGGGCAGGGGACGCATCTGGCCTTGTCCCTTCTTCCTGAATTCCAACTGTATCTGCATACTCCGGGGATTTTTGCATGCTTTTCCCTCCGGCTTATATTCAGTTAAGCCTATGCAGTTTTCTGGCTTTTATGTCTGTGATTTCCATGGATCTGCTTATGCAGACATGTCTCGTTTCGGCTTGCCGTCCCGGGCATTCTCACTGAAAACAAGGAGCAGGACTATTCCTGCCACGAAAGTAAACAGGGAAATAAACTGTGAGGTAGACAATGCCCCCACACTTCCTCTTGCCAGATCCCCTCTGAAAAATTCCAGCACAAACCTTCCCGCACTGTAAAAAATCAGATAAGCCGCAGCCGTCTCCCCGTCCTTTTTCTGTTTTTTGAGAATAAAAAGCAAAATCCCATAATGAATGAAATCCAGAATACTGGAATAAATCTGGGTGGGAATCAAAGCCACCCCGTTTGGCGCAAAGCCGGAGTCATGAAAAGTAATGGACAAAGCACTGTCCGTCTCCTTTCCGTAGCAGCATCCTGCCAGCAGACAGCCGATCCTGCCAAATCCCTGGGCCAGCGCCACCGACGGCATCAGCGTATCAAAGAACCGGAGAAAATCCAGCTTTTTTATCCTGCAGTACACATACGCCGTAAGGATTCCCCCGATAATGCCGCCGAACACAACGAACCCGTCCGTCAGAGTATCCCCGAGAAAACCCGGATTGGACACAATGCTCTTCCACTCTGTGATCCAATACAGGATCTTTGCCCCAAGAAAGCCGCCAAGCACGCACCACACCACAAGGTTAAAAACATGTTCGTACGGAAGTCCCCGCTTTTTGGCTCTGTGTTCTCCCGTAAAATAAGCTGCCAGGATCCCCACTGCGATCATCAGTCCATACCCGTAAACGGTAAAGGGTCCTATTTTCAGCAATTCATTTTTCATAATAAAGCTCCTCTATCTTCCTGCTCTGCAAAAAACTTTTTCCAGAACTTCAGAAGTTCCCGGTTTGCCGCGTCATTTCTCTCATTGTCTGCTCCGTCCGGATCACATTCCCCGCAGATATCCACCTGAAGGATTTTTCCGCCTGCCTCTTTAAAATGCCTGGTGACAAATTCCAGTGCTGCCATCATTTCCCCAAGAGTCATATCACCCTGACTCCAGGTAGTGCTGGCATCCGCTGTACCAAGCACATCTTTATCGATGGAAACGTAAAGGGGAAGGTCCGTGGGAATTTCTCCAAGGAAAGAAAAATCCATCGCATCCCTTTCCATATCATTCGTTTTTTCGGAATAGTTTTCGTTATTTCGCAAGTCCTGAAGCATCTCCCTTGAAAAAAACTTTACCTTCTTTTTCAGCGGCTCTTCCACCTGGCTGTAAGCTTCCTCATCCGGCCCCACAAGCCACACTTCAACCAGATTTTCTGCCTCTTCAAGTGCACTTGCGATCCAGCCGCCGCAGGAGAGAAGCCCGCCAAAAGCAGGCAGCTGCATGTCCGTATGATTGTCAAAAACCAGAAGCCGAAAAGGCTCCTTCACTCTCTCAATCCCAATCCTGCTCATATAATGATAATTACCGGAATCAATGAAATAAATTCCTCTCGGTGAAAATTCCTCCAGCTTTTCCAGAATCTGCGCCTTCGCTTCGTCGTCACAATAGCAGTTGGTTCCGGGAATTTCCCGCACATCCAGCCAGGATACCTTTTCCCCTTCAAAAAACTGCTCTTCCTTATAAATCCCGGAAAAATCCATGATCACAATCTCTGCCATCAATCTTTCCACTCCTCAAGGACTTCTTCTGCATCCTCGCTTTCCCCGGAAGCTTCATCTGGAACGGCTTCTGGATTCCCGGCACTTTCCTGGGAAACAGCCCCGTCTGACTGAACATTTTCTTCTGGAACAGTTTCTGTGTTCTTAGAACTTTCTTCAGACGCCATCTGGCTGCTTACATTCCCTGCATCCGATGCTGGAGCAGAGGTATTTCCTGTCTCTTCTGTATTCTGTACAGTCTTAACTTCTTCCTTACTGTCGTCTTTTTCTTCTGTCTCCTCAGATGGAATCTCTTTTTTCAAGCCATGTTTCAGGATCAGATAGAAAATAATATCAAGTGCCCCGTTTGCCACAAAAATCCATCCGGAGACCTGCATGGTAAGCCGAAGCTCGCTGAACGGATTCACAAGGATCAGTACGCCAAGCCCTACAAACACCAGGCTCTCAATGAGAAACGCTTTCCATGCCCCAAGCTTTCTTTTCCTTAATTTCATGCTTCCACGAAGCATCCAGA
>CAVJRB010000040.1:2349-2873 GCA_963651655.1 bacterium
TCCAGATACTGTCCACCAGAATGAAGGCTCCCAGCATCAAAGTAAGAAGCTTCACCACCACCTGTGGATTCATAAACAGAAATGCCCCGATCACCAGCACGATCACACCGGAAAAAAGATCCAGAATGGTGGCGTTCTCTTTCTCCAGCACATAGATCACAATATGGTACAGTCCTGCTCCCACAAGAACCAGGCCAAACACTACCTTACACAGCACATTTACCGTTTCCACAGGCATCAGGGCCAGACACACGCCCAGCGCTATGTAGAGAATGGAAACCGGAATCTGTCCTTTTAATACTTTCATTTTTTTATCTTCCATAAAGCACGCTCCTTTATTTCTTTTCGTCAGTATACCTCTTTTAAACTTTTTCGTCCACCCAAAATGCAGGAAAACTTTTTTGCATTGTACAAACCACTGGAATTCGTTATAATAATAAGCAAATCTGAATTATAATACGTAGGAGAGAAAGTTTGAAACAAAGAGGTAGTGGTTAGAGAAGAATAAAATTGCATAGCAAACA
>CAVJRB010000041.1:0-2212 GCA_963651655.1 bacterium
CATCACATCCATAGCATATCCGATGATCTCTGTGAAAGACAGATCTGTAGTAACCAAAGGAAGTACATCCTTCACAAGACCTGCGATGGAAAAAGCACTTAAGTCCTTCACTTTCTCAAAGGCTGCCATCAGCACTTCCTGCTGTCTCTCAGTCCTTCGGTAATCGGAATTGCCAATGGAACGGTTGCGCGCATGGATCAGGGCCTGCTCACCGTCCAGATGGTTCATGCCTTCCTGAAGGTCCCAGTCTGTACGAAGAGGCTGCGGATAAAGGACACTCTGGTCACGTCCGCAGATGTAATCTGCTTCCGCCTGGGTAAGTTCCAGATCAATTCCGCCAACCTTATCTACCAGAACCTGGAATACCTCGAAATCCACTTCCACATTTCCATCAATCTCTACTCCAAAATTCTGAGTCAGTGTCTCATCCAGAAGATCCATGCCACCGTATGCATAAGCTGCATTGATCCTTGTGCTGGAATATCCAGGAATTGCCACATAAAGGTCTCTCATAAAAGAAGTAAGGCTTATGGTCTTCTGATCTTTATCCAGTGTTGCAAGAATCATGGAATCAGAACGCTGGCGGGACTGTCCTTCCCGTTTGTCCTGTCCGATCAGCAAAATACTCTTTATATTGCTGTTGTCTGTCTTGTCATCTGTTTCTTCGGCCTTCACTGTATATGCAGTGCTCGGAAGTGTTCCAGCCGGACACTCCAGAAACAGTACTGCACTAAGACAAATAAGACCTTTCTTCCAAATAGAGGATCTCATTTTGCTCCGCTCCCTGTAAATACAACCATCACGGTCTTAAACAGAATCTTGATATCCAGTCCGATTGACCACTGCTCAATGTACTTGGTATCCAGTTCTACAACCTCTTCAAAATCTGTAATTTCGCTTCGTCCGCTTACCTGCCACATACCGGTAAGTCCCGGCTTAATTGCAAGTCTTCTTCTGTGATGAAGCTCGTATTTATCCCACTCATCCATTGTCGGCGGTCTTGTTCCTACAAGACTCATATCGCCTTTTAAAATATTCCAGAACTGCGGGAACTCATCTAAGGAAGTCTTGCGGATAAAATGACCGATTCCCTTGATGATTCGCGGGTCATCATCCATCTTAAACATAAGACCGTCTTTGATGTTGTTCTTCTCCATCAGTTCTTTCTTCCGCTCCTCTGCATCCATGTACATGGAACGGAATTTGTAGATCTTAAATGGCTTGCCGTTCTTTCCCATACGAACCTGTGAAAAGAATACAGGTCCCGGGGACTTCACCTTCATGATCGGTGCAATGAATATGTAAATGATTCCGGTAAAAATACATCCTACCAGACCGCCTGCAATATCCATAAGCCGCTTCACCAGCAGCTGCCAGGAAGCTACAATATTAATACTGCTGGACAATACCATATATCCTGCAATCTCTTCTACGATCTGATTCTTGCCCAGTTCATTCAAAGCAGCAAGCTGTACATGGGTGACAACGCCCATGCGGTTACAGTCCTTCATAATCTTCTTCGGAATATCCACATGCTCTGGCAGTGCGAAAAAGACTTCGTCTACCCAGTTTTTGTGAATATAAGCAGTCACATCATCAGCACCTGCAACCACAGGAACTCCCTGGATCATACTGCCAGTCTTGTTCTTGTCAAGAAGTACAACGCCTGCCAGATGATAGGTTCCGTAGGAATCACCGCGTAATGCATTCACTACATTCGCTGCTTCCGCATCTGTAGTGACAATCAAAATGGAACGTTTCTCACCTTCTGCAAACTTTCTGGAACGAATCACTTTCTTCCATCCAATACGAGCTGCATACGCAATAAAGAAGTACAGCGTACACATAATCGTAAATGCTCCTCTGGAATACAGCACTCCCTGCTGGCTCATAAACAGATAAAGCACAGCCAGAAGCATAACCCAGATTTCATGCTCGATCATGCATCTCATTTCTACCAGGAAGCCTCTCCGCAATACGCCGCTGAAGCTCTCTCCGAAGAAGGAAACCAGAAGCTGGAAAATCACAAGAACAAATGCCATATTCTCATATAATGGATTCAGATAAGTAATTCCCTTGGCAACACGAATTCCATACGCCAGAATAAATGCAAGCTGCAGGCACAGGATATCCAGTATAACAAAGTCAATATGCTTTAACCAGCTGTTATTTTCTTTTTTATACACCTCTCTTTACCCCCCCCCCCCACGCA
>CAVJRB010000041.1:2222-3616 GCA_963651655.1 bacterium
TATTTAACTACAATTGTAAGAACAGCCCCATTAGATGCATTTCCATTGGAATCTACAACATAATAAGTCAGCTCATAAGTACCTGGTGTATTTACATCAACAGTACCGGTAATCTGGATCTTGCGGTAAAGCTCATTGGTCTGATCCACATCATCCTCAATGTCCTTTACATAGCTCAGTCTGTCGATCTGTGTTCCTTTGGTGATTTCTACATAATAAGTAGTCAGATAAAAGCGAGGATCCTGAGGACTCAGTTTCTCAATCTTAGCCTCTTCACGCTCTTTTGCTTTCTCTTCTTCTGTCATCTCTGCCTCGGGAGTAGTGGTTACCTCTGCAGTATTTTCTGTATTTTCTGTATCTTCTCCATCATCTGATCCGTCCTGAGTACTGCCGTTTGCAGCCTGGTCTGCGCCAAAGGTTCCTGCTGTATTTGAGGCCACTGGAGTAGCGTTAGCATTCCCCTCCGTGAACCCTTCCTCTGTTCCAGCTGTAAATCCTGACATTGGTGCGTCAGAAGTCATATGATAAGTTACCTTGGTTACGTTGTTACTCTTGTCCTTGGCAACATAAATAACTGTAACCTCATCTCCCTGCTCGCTGGGATACACATTCTCCACAGTCAGAGTATCAGACACATCACCATCTTTATCATCGGTTGCTTTTACTCCATCCAGAAGCTCCTCTGTGGTCATCCCTTCTGTATAACTATCTTTTTTACTCTCATCAATGGTGATTTCCGGACCTTTGCGGTCCTGTGACACATACATCCATCCAAGAAGTCCGGTTGCACCCACAGCTGCTACCGTCATCAAAACTACTAACCATTTACGCATATCTGCTGCTCCTTATACAAATTTTATCAGCGACGCTTTCTTGATTTCTTTTTCTTGGATCTGCTTTCCTTTTCAGAAAACGGGATACTTCCCAGAACACTAAGTCCAAGATAGCGCTCAACGTCTTCCTCCACCTTGATGGTATCATTGGTAAGGTAGATAATAATTACAACAGCCATCGCAATGATCACGCCAAGAAGTCCGCCGATCACGCCATTCTTTGCGAGGCTTGGGCTTGCTTTCTCACTTGGGATATTAGCGCTGTCCACTACGTTAACAGCCTCAATATCCATAACTGCCTGAATATGCTCTGCAGCCATGTCACGGATGGCATTTGCCATTTCACTGGCTGTGTACGGATCCTCATCGGATACGATAATTGACACGATACGGCTGTCACTGGATGTCTCAACAGAAAGCTTGCTAAGAAGCGCTTTGTAAGAGATATCAAGATTCAACTGTGCGATTACACCCTCCAGAACAGTACGGCTCTTGATCAGCTCCGCATAGTCCTTGGTCAGCTGTGTACTTGTCTGCATATCAGCACTGGTAAGCGTATCG
>CAVJRB010000041.1:3626-6135 GCA_963651655.1 bacterium
CCCTGTTATTTTCTTTGGCTTGTCTTTTACATAAAAATATGTGTTAAAATCTTTCGTTGTTCAGGATGCACTCCGGATTGCTGATAAAAATCATGTCAGCATAATCCTCACCCATCATTTTCGCAACTTTCTCGTAGGCTTTGCCCAGATGCGGTGTACGCTTTCCCATATCATGACCGTCAGATCCTACAAAATCAAGCATTTCTTCTTTCATTACTTTCTTGCAGAAACGTTTGACCATGAAACCGTCATCACCGATGATGCTATCCGCGTTCATTTGGATATAAGCGCCCATATCTCTAAGTTCATCAATGAAGTCAATTCCGCTTTTCACTACGGAACGATAGCGTTCCACATGGGCAACAATGGGATAATAGCCATTGCGGATCAATGCCTGTATCCTTTCACGGATATAAGACTTCTCATCTGATGTGCGAAACTCTGCCAGCACATACCGTGAACCGGCCATGGTAAGCCGCTCACCGCGCTTCAGGCAGTCTGCCATATCCATGCTGGAATGAAGCTCGCAGCCTAAGTACATCTCAATTCCCTCATCGCCAATTTCCCTGGCGGCCTTCCGAAGTCTCAGGAACTGCTTCTTCACCAGTTCCATAGAAGGCTCAAACATGTCATACCGAAAATGAGGGGTAGCAATAATCCCCCGTACTCCATCATCATATTCCTTCTGAAGCATACGCACGGACATCTTCAGATTCTCCGCACCGTCATCCACTCCTGGAACAATGTGACAGTGAATATCATAAATACCTTTCATTTATTCTGGTCCATTTCTATACTGTTCTGTTTATATGACATTCTGCCGGACAGAGAAGGTTAATACTTGCCGTATTCTCCGTACTTGCCATATTTGCCATACTTGCCGTATTTACCGTATTCCTTGGTGTCTACCTTGTTCAGGATTGCACCGATGATCGGGCAGTTGGTCTTCTCAAGCTGTCCCTTGATGTCCTGTACAAAATGGTAGCTGATGCTGCCGGACTCGATTACGATAACCGTTCCATCACAGGAGTCTGCTACAACTGCACAGTCAATTACACGGCCAAGAGGCGGGGTATCTACAATGATATAATCATATACGTCTCTCACAAGACGGATCATATCCTTAAAAAGACGGCTTCCAAGAAGCTCTGCCGGGTTCGGCGGAACAACTCCGGAAAAAATAATATGAAACTTCGGAAGATTTGTTGCGCAGATTACATCGGAAAGCTTGGCCTGCTTGGAAAGATAGTGGGTCAGACCCATAACTTCCTCTTCTACATGTACACGTCCCATCAGTACGGATTTACGAAGATCCGCATCGATCAGAAGCACGGACTTACCGCTCTCTGCAAGGGAAGCTGCAAGGTGGAAAGTAACATTACTTTTTCCCTCATTAGGTGTACAGCTTGTAAATGCAATGACCTTCTTATCGGCACCGCAGAACTGAATATTCGTACGAAGTGCCTTGTAGGCCTCATCCATGGATGTATCAGCTTTCCAGTCGCTAATTTTTACTTTTACCATAATTTGTTTTCACCTTATCTCTATGTTCTCCTGTAGTACCTGTCATGTGATTTTTCCCGAATTATGACTAGCATTTTAACGCATGACAAGGTCTGCCTAAGTATTATACACTATATCCCTGTACTTGGCTAGTACATTTTCGTTCTTAAAATACACAAAAATTCACAAAAGATTCACAGCTTTTTACTCTTTTTGCTTACTCCTGGGGAGTTTCCTCTTCAACAGGCTCTGTGTTCTCTTCTTCTGCCTCATCTGGCTGGACTTCTGTCTCATCAGGCTGTCCCTCTTCCAGCAGATAGACTTCTGTTTCATATACGCCTTTGGTCTCAGCTTCCGCATGGCTTCCTACATAAATATCAATGTGATTGTTCTTGATGGCGCCGCCGCAGTCCTCTGCAACATAAACCTGTCCGTTGATCACAACCTTGGAGCCATATGGGATCACAGTAGGATCCACTGCAATGGTACGGTTGGTCACTGCCGTTGCACCTGTGGAAGTGATTCCGTCTCTCCAGGGTCCGCAGCAAATACTGCACGGGCAGTAATGGGTAATGATGAAATTGCCAAGAGAACGAAGGGAACTGTCTGCGGAAGCCATCACTGCTTCCCCTTCCATAACGCCCTCATCACCGCCAGTCTGGGTAACCCCTTCTACTGCATCGGCAAAAATGCCTTTTCCGGAACTTTTATGTATCACGCCAGCCTCTGCACTCTCCTCTGTACCTGAATTCTCTCCATAGCCTTCCAGATAAGAGGTAGGAATGTAGCCTGTCTGCATTTTGCCCGTTTCATCTTCAAAAAGGATACGGCTCCAGGCATCCGAGATAGTGCCTGTACGACTGATCTCATCCCCCTCCAGGACTTCACCGATAATGTTTCCCTCTTTTTTCCCCGGGTAATCCAGAATATCGGCATCTATGGCCACAGTAACCGTATCATTCACTGCAGTTACTTCGGATTCCTCGATCTTAGGGTTCTCATCCCC
>CAVJRB010000042.1:0-2061 GCA_963651655.1 bacterium
GTTCAGGCAAAAGCCTGGATCACCAATGAGAAGAATCCTTTTTTATAAAAGAAAGGCAGGGCAAAATAGTGGAAAATCTTATGAGAGTTGGAATGGGATATGATGTACACAGACTGACAGAGGACCGGGACCTGATTCTTGGAGGCGTGAAGATTCCCTGGGAAAAAGGCCTTCTTGGACATTCGGATGCCGATGTTCTGATCCACGCCATTATGGATGCGCTTCTTGGCGCAGCAGCTCTTGGAGATATCGGACAGCATTTTCCAGACACAGACCCGGCATACGAGGGAATTTCCAGTGTGAAGCTTCTGGAGCATGTGGCAGCTCTTCTTAATGAGAAGGGATACGGTGTGGGCAATATTGATGCAGTGATCATCGCCCAGAAGCCTAAGATGGCACCGCATATCCCACAGATGAGAGCAAACATTGCCAGAGCTCTTGACATGGATGAGGACTGTCTGAACATTAAGGCAACCACAGAGGAGAAGCTTGGCTTTACCGGAAGAGAAGAGGGAATTGCATCCCAGGCTGTCTGCCTTTTGTACAAGAAGAAATAAAGGACCGGAGGGAGAACTACAATGAAGATTTTTAACACACTGACCCGTCAGAAAGAGGAATTTGTACCCCTTGAAGAGGGAAAGGTAAAAATGTATGTCTGCGGACCGACTGTATACAATCTGATCCACATCGGAAATGCACGTCCGATGATCATTTTTGATACGGTTCGCCGTTATCTGGAATACAAGGGATATGAAGTAAACTACGTATCCAACTTTACAGACGTAGATGACAAGATCATCAAGAAAGCAATCGAGGAGGGCGTTTCCGCAGAGGAGGTTTCCACCCGATATATCGAAGAGTGCAAGAAGGATATGGCTGGCATGAATGTAAAGCCGGCTACCACACATCCTCAGGCAACTCAGGAAATCGACGGCATGATCAGCATGATCCAGACCCTTATGGACAAGGGCTACGCTTATGCGGCATCTGACGGAACCGTGTATTTCCGCGTGAAGAAATTTAAAGAATACGGCAAGCTTTCCCATAAGAACCTGGACGATCTTCAGTCCGGCTTCCGTGCACTTCAGGTGTCCGGTGAGGACCAGAAGGAAGATCCCCTTGATTTCGTTCTCTGGAAGCCGAAGAAGGAAGGCGAGCCATACTGGACTTCTCCATGGTGCGACGGCCGTCCGGGCTGGCACATTGAGTGTTCTGTAATGTCCAAGAAATATCTTGGAGAGGAAATCGACATTCATGCAGGCGGTGAGGACCTGATCTTCCCGCACCATGAGAATGAGATTGCGCAGAGCGAGTGCTGCAACGATAAGATTTTTGCAAGATACTGGATGCATAACGCATTCCTGAACATTGACAACCGCAAGATGTCCAAGTCCCTTGGAAACTTCCGCACTGTCCGTGAGATCAGCGAGCAGTATGATCTTCAGGTACTCCGCTTCTTCATGCTCAATGCACATTACAGAAGCCCGCTGAACTTCAGCGCTGACCTTATGGAGTCCTCCAAGAACGCACTGGAGAGAATCACAGATGCGGCAGCAAGCCTGAAGGACCACAAGGACAATGCACAGGCAGCAGACCTGACAGAGCAGGAGCAGGCACTTCTTGCAGAGGCATCCGGCTTTGTGAAGAAATTTGAAGAGGCAATGGAAGACGATTTCAATACTGCCGATGCACTTGCAGCTGTATTTGAACTGGTGAAATTTGCCAATACTAATGTAACAGAAGAGAGCAGCAAAGCATTTGCAGCAGGACTTCTTGAGATCCTTGTAAAGCTTTGCGATGTGCTTGGCATTATTGCAGTGAAGAAAGAAGAGATTCTGGACAAAGAGATTGAGGATCTGATCCAGGAGCGCCAGGAAGCAAGAAAGGCAAAGAATTTTGCAAGAGCAGACGAGATCCGCGATGAGCTTCTGGCAAAAGGAATTATTCTGAAGGATACACGCGAAGGAGTAAAATGGAAACGGGCTTAAATGAATTAAAAGAGCTGTTTGGCTTAAAAGACCGGGATCTGCGGACTTACTCCCCGCTGACCCTGGCTTATAT
>CAVJRB010000042.1:2071-3852 GCA_963651655.1 bacterium
GGCTTATATCGGTGACGGCGTCTATGAGCTGGTGATCCGGACCATCCTTGTAAAAAAAGGCAACTGTCCGGTCAATCAGCTTCATAAGCATGCAAGTAGCCTGGTGAAGGCAGGGGCACAGTCCAAAATGATGGAGACTTTGGAGCCCATTCTTACAGAAGAAGAGCTTGCCGTCTACAAAAGGGGAAGAAATGCACATTCCCCCACAATGGCGAAGCACGCCACAATGGCAGACTACAGAAGAGCCACAGGCTTTGAAGCACTGATGGGCTATCTGTACCTGAAGGAGGATTATTCCAGAATTGTGGAGCTGGTAAGAAAGGGAATCCCGGAAGAGAGTTTATAGGAAAAACAGGAGGCTGCAAATGAGCGAGCAGATTGAAGGAAGAAATGCGGTACTGGAAGCATTCCGTTCAGGCAAATGCGTGGACAAGCTTTTCGTGCTGGATAGATGCCAGGACGGGCCGGTACGCACCATTATAAGAGAAGCAAGAAAAAAAGATACGATTATTAATTTTGTACAGAAGGAGCGGCTGGACCAGTTAAGCGAGACAGGTGCTCATCAGGGCGTGATCGCACAGGTGGCAGCCTACGAATATTCCACAGTGGAGGACATTCTGGAAAAAGCAAGAGAAAAAGGGGAGGCTCCTTTTATTTTCCTGCTGGATGACATTGAGGATCCCCACAACCTGGGCGCCATCATCCGTACAGCCAACCTTGCAGGAGCTCACGGGGTGATCATCCCCAAAAGACACGCAGTAGGACTGACTTCCACGGTTGCCAAGACATCTGCAGGTGCCCTGAACTACACTCCGGTTGCCAAGGTTTCCAACCTTGGACAGACCATTGAAGAGCTGAAAAAAGAGGGCATGTGGTTCGTATGCGCAGATATGGGCGGAGAACTGATGTACAACCTGAATCTCACAGGTCCTATGGGCGTTGTGATCGGCAATGAAGGAGAGGGCGTCAGCCGTCTTGTAAAAGAAAAATGCGATTATATTGCGTCTATTCCGATGAAGGGCAATATAGATTCCTTATGACTTTGTGGCATCCATTCCCATGAAGGGAGATATCGACTCCCTGAATGCGTCTGTGGCTGCAGGAATCCTTGCCTATGAGGTAGTCCGCCAGAGAATGAAATAAAATCCGGAGGAACTATGGGAAAGTTCGATAATGTAAGTGATGAAGAACTGATCGCCCGTCTGCGGGATGGAGAAACCATTATTGAGGATTATCTCATGGAGAAATACAAAGGCCTTGTGCGCCAGAAAGCCAGGGCCATGTTTCTCATAGGCGGAGATACCGATGACCTAATCCAGGAGGGAATGATCGGGCTGTTTAAGGCAGTCCGTGACTTTCAGCCAGGCAGGGAGGCCACCTTTGCCACCTTCGCAAGAATGTGCATTGACCGCCAGATCTACAGCGCCATCCAGAACTCCAACCGCCAGAAGCATCTGCCTTTGAATTCCTATGTTTCGTTGAACCAGGAGGACGAGAGCAGCCCCATCTGGGAGCTTAGCGTGGAAAATCCGGAGGAGATCATCATTGACCAGGAAACCACCCGGGATCTTCAGCAGAAGATTTCCGACTATTTAAGCCCCATGGAGAACAAGGTGCTGGATCTGTACCTGAAGGGGGAAGGCTATGTGGAGATCGGCAGAATCCTGGGAAAATCCCCGAAATCCATTGACAATGCCCTGCAGAGAATACGGGCGAAAATCCGCGAAGTAATAGGTCAGAACAGGAAATAAGAAAAGAGAAATGAAAAAGAGTTTATTTTT
>CAVJRB010000043.1:0-5204 GCA_963651655.1 bacterium
GATTACATACCCATCTGTTTTGCAACTTCCTCAGCGAAGTTCTCTTCTTTCTTCTCGATTCCGTCGCCGGTCTCGTAGCGAACGAAGCCTTTGATTGTGATCTTAGCACCGTTCTCTTTTGCAACCTGTGCTACGTAATTTCCAACGGACTGCTTGCCGTCTTCTGCTTTTACGTAAACCTGGTCAAGAAGGCAGATCTCTTTGAGCTCTTTCTTGATACGTCCTGTGATCATTCCCTGGATAACCTTCTCTGGTTTCTGGGATTCCTTAGGATCGTTCTGGATCTGAGCCATAAGGATTTCTTTCTCATGCTCGATATACTCAGCGCTTACTTCGCTGTCGCTTGTGTAAAGAGGTTTCAGAGCTGCAACCTGCATTGCAACGTTCTTAGCCATCTCTTTCACAGCGTCGTTTACAACGTCTGTCTCAACGTCAACAAGAACGCCGATCTTTCCACCCATATGTGTGTAGGAAGCAACGAAACCGTTCTCCTCTTTCATCTGAGCAAATCTACGGATGTTCATGTTCTCGCCGATAACTGCGATCTGAGCTGCAAGAGCTTCTTTCACAGTCTTAGTGGTATCAAGTGTCCATGCCTCTGCAAGGAATCCCTCGATATCAGCTGCTGTAGTTGTCAGAGCCTGAGCTGCAACATCTGCAACATACTGCTGGAATTTCTCGTTCTTAGCAACGAAGTCTGTCTCGGAGTTAACCTCAACAACAACTGCGCTCTTTCCGTCCTCAGCAACAAGTGTCTTGCAAAGACCCTCTGCTGCAACACGGTTAGCTTTCTTCTGAGCGGTAGCAAGACCTTTCTCACGAAGGAACTCTACTGCTTTATCCATATCGCCTTCTGTAGCTGTAAGAGCTTTCTTACAGTCCATCATACCAGCGCCGGTCATCTCTCTTAACTCTTTTACCTGTGCTGCTGTAATAGCCATTTTACATTTCCTCCTGATTGATAATGTGTGGTAAGAATCCGGCAGGCAGCCATGAATCACTCATGGCTGTCATCCGGGAGTTTCTTAAATTATTCCTCTGTAGCGAACTCTTCAGACTCAGCCTGGATCTCGCCCGCAGCGTCTGTCTGTCCCTGGTTTGCTTCGATAACTGCGTCAGCCATCTTGGAAACGATCAGTTTTACAGCACGGATAGCATCATCGTTACCCGGGATTACGTAATCCAGTTCTTCTGGGTCACAGTTTGTATCGCAGATTCCGATAAGCGGGATTCCAAGTGTATGAGCTTCCTGTACGCAGATTTTTTCTTTCTTAGGATCTACTACGAAGATAGCATCTGGAAGTCTCTTCATCTCTTTGATACCGCCAAGGTTCTTCTGCAGTTTGTCTAATTCTTTTCTTAAAGCGATTACTTCTTTCTTAGGCAGAACATCGAATGTTCCATCAGACTCCATGGTCTCGATCTCTTTCAGTTTCGCAATACGGCTCTGGATAGTCTTGAAGTTGGTAAGCATACCACCTAACCATCTCTCGTTTACATAGAACTGTCCGCAGCGCTCAGCCTCTGTCTTGATAGCGTCCTGAGCCTGTTTCTTAGTACCAACGAAAAGGATGTTTCCGCCGTTAGCTACGATATCAGCGATTGCATTGTAAGCATCGTCAACCATTCCTACAGACTGCTGTAAGTCGATGATGTAGATACCATTTCTCTCTGTGTAGATGTACGGAGCCATTTTAGGGTTCCATCTTCTTGTCTGATGTCCGAAATGAACACCTGCCTCTAAAAGCTGTTTCATTGAAATAACGCTCATGTCTTTTTCTCCTTTTGGTTAAATTCTTCCGCACAGATCTCTTTCCTATCGGACCCAACCTCACACCGTCAGGGCACCATCCATGGGAATCTCTATGCGTGTTTGATGGTTTACAACTTTTGCATTATAACATGACAAAACCCTCCGTGTAAAGAGGGTTTTTGCAAAATTTTCCGCTATTTTCAGGCTTTTTTCCTTTTATGCAACTATTCTGCCGGGCAGACTATCTGCCTTCTTTCAGAGCTGCCAGTTCCTCTTTTGTCAGTTCCCGGAACTGCCCTTTCGGGAGATCTTCTGGAAGCGCCAGCGGTCCCATGGACATTCGCTTCAGATAGATCACCGTTTTGCCAAGCGCTTCCATCATGCGCTTCACCTGGTGAAAACGGCCCTCGTGGATGGTAAGAAGAATCTCGGAACGCCACTGAGAAGGCATCTGCACTTCCCAGGTTTTCAGGATCTCCAGCTTTCCCGGAAGGGTCAGATCCTCGTCTCCAATGTCCACGCCCTCCCGGATCTTCTCAATATCCTCCGGCACCACTTTGCCATCCGTCACAGCAAAATAAGTCTTGTCCACATGCTTTTTCGGGGAAAGCAGCTGGTGGGCCAGCTGGCCGTCATCTGTAATAAGAAGCAATCCTTCCGTATCCTTATCAAGACGCCCTACCGGAAAAAGATTCCGCCTGCTATCCTTTGGCACCAGCTCCAGAACTGTCTTCTCCCTGGTATCCTCTGTGGCACTTACATACCCGGCTGGCTTATGCAAAAGATAGTATACAAACTCAGCCCGTGCCCCAAGTCGCTCTCCGCCAAACTCCACCACGTCTTTCTCAGGGTCCACCTTCAGTTCCGGCTTTTTTGCCTTCTCACCATTTACCTGAACCATTCCCTTCTGGATCAACTTTTTCACTTCTGTTCTCGTGCCGGCTCCTGAATCCGCCAGAAATTTGTCCAGTCTCACTGCTTTTCCCATTTATTATCCCTTACCTTCTATCCTTTATTCCCAGAGCCTGTTTGAAAAAGGCTCTAGTCTAAAACTTCAAAAGACAATGCCCTCTGTGAATCTTCTTTCATAAATTCCGGAACATCCTTTTCCAGAATCGCCCAGGATGCCTCCGATTCCACACCACCAATCACAACCTTCAGGCTGTCCCAGCTGTCCTCTTCTCTTTTTTCCCAGAATGGTACCAGCTGATAACATCTCAGAACTTTTTTCAGTTCCTTCAGCTGCTCTGGCTGATCGTAAACGATTGGGGATGAAACTTCATTGTGGTATTCATCCATATAATATTGTACTTCCACAGAACTCAGATCCACATCATCCATAGAGATAGGATACCCTGTTTCCTTCAAAATTTCAACAGTCCTTTTGAACTGCGGAAATACATAGAAGCATGGGGAAAAATAATAGTTTCCTGTCTGCCCTGCTGCCATAGCGTTCACACTTTCCACAGACGGCACACCGGAATAGCCAATACTCAGGCCTGCACAAGGTTCCCCTGTCAGCACCTCTGGATCCGCTTCTTTGATATCCTGTCTCAAAGCATCCACCAGCAGCTGCTTCTTCGCCTTATTATCCTGGAAAAGGGAAATCGACTGTCCCGTAATAAAATCACATTTCACCTCATCCACATATTTGTCATCCAGTTCCAAAATGGAATAGTACTCTGACTTCAGGGTTCCCTCAGCCATGCCCTCTTTCCACAAATTCTTCATATCATCCAGGCCCACCATATATTTACGATAGACAACACTTCCGGATTTCAGATCATACCGCACCTTGATTCCTAATGTATTTCCAGAAGGATCCCACAGATTACTGGACCACATGGAAAGGCTGTCCTGCAAAATTTCTTTGTAGGCTGCCTTGCTCTCTTTTGCAAGTTTTTTCATGATTTCATAAATATTCTGGTCAATACTCAGATCATTTCCCACAGAATCCCCATTCACATAATACCCTGAATCCAGCATGGTGACAGTGCCGTCCTCATTTACTTTCACGTTATAAGCAGTTTCCCAACCGTTATCTGCAGATCCGATGGCTATGTTTTCAATCTTATCATAGGAAGGAATATATTCGTCATATCCAGTCAGGTCAAAAAAGAACACACATGCCACAAGAGCTACACAAGCTCCATTCACTGCAAACTGAAGCTTATGGGAAAAGAATTTCCGGAAATCCCTGTAATAAATAATTTCCATAATACCGCCAGAAAGAATCGTTCCAAGAATCAGCCCAAAGATCCACCAGATTGTTCTGGAACTGTCGTTTGACAGCATATAGAAAATAAATCCAATTCCAAGACCGCCCGGAACCACCACCAGGAATTTTACAGCAGTGCCTGCCCAGGGAAAAACAAATGCCATCCCCGTTCTTTCTGATTTTCTGTATATAAAGGCGTAATATCCCAGACCGCCAAGCACAGCTGTCACCAGAAGTACCGCGATCAGCATCCCTACATAATTTCCTTCTGCATATTTTTCCACAAAAGTATAGGCAAAGGCAACTGGTGAAATCAGTTCTTTCAGCACCTTCACAAGGCCATAGGCGCTCTCACTGCGGGTATAATAAAATGCCCTTTCATAAAGATCCAGCAGCACAGAAAACACTGGCCCATAAGCTGCCGCAGCCACCAGAAGCAGCGCTCCCATAAGCAGATGTCCTGTAATGCAGATCACCAGCACAACAGAAAAATACAGCAGCAGATACAGAAGCAGATGAAATACCAGCATAACAAATGCCATTCTCATCAGATGCAAACTGAAAAATCCCCGCATTGCCCCGATGCACACGCTGAAAAATTCCATCACCAGATAAGGGAGCAGAAAGTACAAAAGGGACTGCAGGCTTTTGTACCAGAACATTCTGGAACGCTTCACCGGAAGACTATGGTAAAAATCAATTTTCCTTGGGGAATACAGATACCAGAACTGGCTGATCCCGTTAAACAGCGCCGCAAGAGCAGCCACCGCAAGACCACTCACCATAAAGCCATTCCGCCATAAATTTTCATAGAGGAGGCTGATCTGCTCGGCGGTGTACTCCATTCCGAACCAGTTTCCCAGCATGATCAGCTCCGTTACCGGAAACGCCAGCAAAAAGCCGATGGTGACAAATGCCGGAATCCAGATCATTCCTTTCGATGAAATTTTCATATAACGGCTAGAATAAATTTTTGATTTCATAGCCTGCCACCTCCGTTTCGCTGATAAAAATTTCCTCCAGAGTCAGAGGAAGCACCTCCATGAAAAGAGGATTTTTCGCCTGGACTTTCTCCACAATTTCTGATCTGGTTCCCCTTGCCGTGATCATAAGAAGGGAGCCCTGATGCTGTACCTTCAGCACCTGAAGTTCCTTTTCCAGTTCCTTCTCCTGCTGTCTGCCTCCAAGGACGCACTGGATCTTGTGGATGTGGAATTTCATATCCTCCAGGTC
>CAVJRB010000044.1:0-3413 GCA_963651655.1 bacterium
GGCTTATGCAGAGGAAGAAGCAATCCGGAATCTGGTGAAATCCCAGGGAGAAGTGGCAGCAGCTAATATAGAACGTTACGGTAATGTAATTTATCTGATTCCGAAAGAAGAAAATAATTTTCTGGGATTTTCCAAGCAACAGTTAAAGAATACATTGTGTAAATCTACAGCAACAGACAAAGACTACTACCTGTCTCAGTTTGTGATACTTACACTGCTTGTTGAATTTTTTGACGGGCAGGGAAGCAGCAGTAAAGCCCGGGAATATATGCGAGTGGGAGAACTTATGAACTGCATTTCTACAAGGCTGAAGGAAGGTGCGGCAGAAGAGGATGATGAAAAAGATACAGCAGGCATTTCCTTCCGGATTCTGTATGAAACCTACGAGGCTCTGAAGTCTGATGACAGAGGTTCCAGAATGAAAACAACAAAAGAAGGTTTCATTTACAACATTCTGATGTTCCTGCAGAAACAGGGACTGGTTGAATATGTAGAGCAGGATGAGATGATAAAAACCACCAGAAAACTGGATCATTTTATGGACTGGAATCTTCTGAATCAAAACAATTATGAGCGAGTTCTCAGGGTACTGGGGGTGGCAAAGGATGAGTAAGATTAATGCAATACGTCTGATCAATGTAAATTACAACAACAATGCATACCGTATCAGTGATGAAACCATGTATTTCAACGGAGAAAGTACCTTGCTTTCTCTTCAGAATGGCGGCGGGAAATCTGTACTTGTACAGATGCTGACAGCCCCGTTTGTCCATCAGCGCTATCGCAATACCAAGGAACGTCTGTTTGAAAGCTATTTTACAACCAATAAACCCTCTTTTATTCTGGTTGAATGGGCCCTTGACCAGGGTGCCGGCTATGTTCTGACCGGACTTATGGTTAGAAAAGCCCAGGATCTGCAGGAGGACAAAAAAGAGAACCTGGATATGATTGGCATTGTGAGTGAATATCGGGAGCCATGTATTCAGGACATCCGTCATCTTCCCGTAGTTGAAAAAGGCAAAAAAGAGATGATTCTGAAGAATTTTAATTCCTGTAAATTGTTGTTTGAAAGCTACAAAAAAGACAGGGATATGAAGTTTTTTTATTATGACCTGACCAACTATGCTCAGTCCAGGCAGTACTTTGACAAGCTGATGGAATACCAGATCAATTATAAGGAATGGGAAACCATTATTAAGAAAATTAATGTGAAAGAGTCTGGCTTATCCGATCTTTTTTCCGACTGCAGAGATGAAAAAGGCTTGACGGAAAAGTGGTTTCTGGAAGCCATTGAAAGCAAGCTGAACAAAGACAAAAACCGTATCCGCGAGTTTCAGTCCATTCTGGAAAAATACGCTGGACAGTACAAGGATAACCGTTCAAAAATCAAGCGAAGAGACAATATCCATGCCTTTAAAGAAGAGGCAGAGTCTATCCGCGCAAGGGCAGAAGAATATCAGGCAGCTGAGCGTGAAGAGGGAGAGCAGGAGAACAAAATTGCCTGGTTTATCCATGATGTGAACGCTCTTTTGAATGACACTCAAAAGGAATGCAGTGTCTCAAATGAACAACTGGAAGGTCTGGATAAGGCTGTTGCAAGAGTAGAATATGAGGAGCTTTCCAGCAAGGTTTATGAAAGTGAAAAAGAGAAAAACCTTCATCTTAGTGACCGTGATATGATTGACATGGAGCGGGAAAATCTCCAGGAAGAGGCAGCTAAGACAAAGGAAAAGCTGCATATTCTGGCTTGTGCCAGAGGACAGCAATCCGTCAATGAGGAGAAAACAGAATTAGAGCTTCTTCGGGAAAAAATTGCGGTAGCAAGGCAGCAGGGGGAAGACCTGGAGCCAGAACGCAAGGCACTGGGATTTTCACTGAAATGCTTTTTCGAAGGACAGCTTCAGGACAACCACAGGCAGCAAAATGTACAGAATGAAAGTGCAAAAAAGGCAGGAGAAGAGGCGGACAAAGAAGCACAAAAAGTTCAGGAACTGGAAGAAAAAATACGTGATTGTTTTGGAAAAAAAGGAAAACTGGAAAGCCAGATTGAAGCGTACAGCCGCGTAGAAGAACAATACAATTCCAAATATAAGGAAGAATTAAGGCGCAATATTCTTGGCAGTTATGAAGCTGGAACCCTTCAGATCCGTCAGCAAATTTACGAACAGGATCTGGAAAAAGCAGTGCGGGAGCGCACCGAAAGCCAGAAAAAATGGGAAGCGGACAAGGAAACAATCCGTGGTCAGGAGCGCAGATTAGAAGATAAAAAAGAAGCTTTGATTCACAAGAAAACAGAAATTCAAAACCAGACAGGCAGATATCAGACCTATGAAAAAGAACTGGAAAACAGAAAAGCGGTTCTCAAATATTTGGATATGGAAGAACGCTATCTCCTGGATCGGAAAAGGATTCTTGAAGTTTCAGAACGGAAACTGCGGGAACTGGAAGAACTCCGCAGAAATCTGGAGAAAGAAGAGGATACTCTGGAAAAGGAATATACAGGCCTGACTAGCGGCAAAGTTCTGGAACTTCCGGAAGAACTGGAAAATGAGTTGAAAAATCTGGATATTCATGCCGTTTACGGTATGGAATGGCTGAAAAAGAACGGTTATTCCCAGAAGAAAAACCAGGAGCTTGTACGTCGGAATCCGTTTCTTCCATACGCCCTGATCCTTACCAGGCAGGAGATGGAAAAGCTGGGACGAAATGGGAAAAATATTTGTACCTCTTTTCCAGTACCAATTGTAGAAAGGGAAAAGCTTGAAGAAGTTCAGGAGACATACGCAGATAAAATCGTAAGATTTCCCGGAATCAGCTTTTATATTTTATTCAATGAAAACCTGTTGGATGAAGAGATGCTTCAGGCAATGATCTGGGAGAAAAAGCAGCAGCTGGAAAAAATCGGACAGGCTGTTTTACTTCGCAAAAAGGAATATGCAGAGTATTTCCAACGCCAGGAAATGATCAAAAATCAGACCGTGACAAAGGAAAACTGGCAGGAAGTACAGGAAACTCTGGAGAAGCTGGAAGAAGAGAAAAAGTGCCTGGAAAAGGAAATAAGAGACGATTCCCAGAGTCTTGAAAAACTGAAAAAAGACCATGATGAACTGCAGGCTTTTATTGCCAGGGAGGGAATGGAAATTCAGCGTCAGAGACAAAAGCTGGAGGATTTTGCGCAGCTGAAAAGGGACTACGACTCCTATGAAAGCAACAGGGAAGCACTGGAAAAGTGCAAAAAAGAAGAAGCACGCTATCAGGAAAACCAGAAGCTTGCCAGAGACCGGCAGAGGAAACTTCTGGAAGAAAAGAAGACCTTGGAATACAGCATCAGCATGTTAAGCAGGGAAGAGGAACGGCTTAGTGAGAAGTATGCCCGATATGCCGCATATGAGAATGCGGAACAGAATTTTCAC
>CAVJRB010000045.1:0-2099 GCA_963651655.1 bacterium
GGATTATGAGGTTGGAGATACGGTTCGCCATATTAAATTCGGCGTGGGAATCGTAAAGGAAATCGTGGAAGGCGGCCGGGACTACGAGGTTACAGTGGAATTCGACAAAGTAGGCGTCAAGAAGATGTTCGCAAGCTTTGCCAAGTTAAAGAAAATATAATTAAAATAAAAAGATTAGCTATGGTAAAATGGTAGTAAAAGTGGTATAATAAATAAACCTGATGGAGATTGGAACAAGTGTAAGTCAGGTATCGGAGTTTTTTGAACAGGCTCTGGTGTTTTTGGTGAAGAATGCACATGCAAGCTATATGAAAGAGAGGATGGTACCACATGAACATTAAAATGGATAAGCTCGAGGAATTATTATCATTACTTAAGAAAAAAGAAGAAGAGAAGCAGAAAAATACAGTCCTCTGGGTACTGGCAATCGTTGGTGCTGTAGCTGCTGTTGCAGGAATTGCATTTGCAGTATATCGCTTCTTTGCACCGGATTATCTTGAGGATTTCGAAGAAGATTTCGATGATGACTATGACGATTATTTCGAGGACGAAGAGAAATAATGCACAGCGCGATTTTTGTGTATTGCGAAGCACGTTTCTGTGAGCTGGGCGAACGATGACGAAATAATTGCAGGCTATGATTTTATAGTGATGATTAAGTAGGTATACGGGCATATGGCATTTGTGCTCTCCCGTATACCTTATTTTTTTACGGAGGAATTATGAAAAAAGGCGAGATTTACGAAGGGGTTATTGAGAAAGTTGAGTTTCCCAATAAGGGATATGTAAACATAGATGGAGAAAAAGTAATTGTAAAGAATGGAATTCCGGGACAGAAGGTACGCTTCCTGATCAATAAAAAGCGTTCCGGCAGGGCAGAAGGAAGACTTCTGGAGGTTCTGGAGAAATCACCTCTTGAGGTGCGGGAGCCTGTCTGTAGCATTTTCCCTGCCTGCGGAGGTTGCATGTATCAGACCATGTCCTACGAAGAGCAGCTGAAGATGAAGGAAAACCAGGTGAAGGGTCTTCTTCAGGCAGCAGTTGGCGAGGAGGTGGACCTTCACTGGGAGGGAATCCATGGAAGCCCCATTGAGTTTGGATACCGCAATAAGATGGAATTCTCTTTTGGGGATGAGTTTAAGGACGGACCGCTGTCTCTTGGACTTCATAAGAAGGGAAGTACCTATGATGTGCTGACTGCGTCCGACTGCAAGCTGGTACATCCGGATATGATTGCCATTCTTTCCTGCGTGCTGGACTTTTTCACAGAGCTTGGAGCTGTACATTATAAGAAAATGCAGCACACCGGATACCTGCGTCATCTGCTCCTTCGAAGAGGGGTAACCTCCGGGGAAATTCTGGTTCACGTGATTACCACAAGCCAGGCCCAGTACGATTATGCGCCGCTGGTTTCCAGACTGCTGTCCCTTCCTCTTGAGGGCAAAATCGTGGGAATCATGCATATTATCAACGATTCCCTGTCTGATGTGGTGCAGAGCGATGAGACGCAGATTCTTTATGGACAGGATTATTTTTATGAGACGCTTTTGGGGCTGCGCTTTAAGATCAGCACCTTTTCCTTCTTCCAGCCTAACTCTCTGGCGGCAGAAGTGCTGTATTCCATTGTGAGGGATTACATTGGGGACACTAAGGATAAGGAAGTGTTCGACCTTTACAGCGGCACCGGAACCATTGCCCAGCTTCTTGCTTCTGTAGCAAAAGAAGTGATCGGCGTGGAGATTGTGGAGGAAGCTGTAGAAGCGGCTAAAGTAAACGCGGCCCTTAACGGTCTGACCAATTGCCGTTTCATCGCCGGAGATGTACTGAAGGTGCTGGATGATCTTACCGAGAAGCCGGACATGATCGTTCTGGATCCCCCACGCGACGGCATCCACCCCAAGGCTCTTCCCAAAATCCTTGCATACGGTGTAGAAAACATCGTCTACATCTCCTGCAAACCCACCAGCCTGGCCCGCGACCTCCCCTCCTTCCTCGCCGCCGGCTACCAGATCCAGCGCACCTGCAGCGTGGACCAGTTCTGCGAGACGGTGCATGTTGAGACGGTATGTCTCTTAGTGCGGACAAATAGTCTACATATC
>CAVJRB010000046.1:0-6504 GCA_963651655.1 bacterium
GCGTCATTAAATGGCTGTGGCATTGCTGTTTCTCCTTTCCTTTAGTTTTGCAACTAGGCGTTTGCGAAACGCCGCAAGCCTCATAAATACGGCATTTTTTGTTACTAAAATAAAATATCTCCTCAAGGTTTATGGTAAAATAGAGTTGTTCAGAAACTATCAACCAATCCACCTAAAGGAGATATACCTATATGATAACACATAAGCAACTCACTTTGGCAGAAATTTTTGATGATTGTCAAAATAAATTCAACAATGACAAATATCAGTTCCTTACTCTGTTTGAGGAAGCCATTAACCTCGATGAAATTGTTCCTGTTTCGTTTATCAACCATTTTCACGCCCATACCGGAAGACCTCGCAAACATCAGCTTTATCCAATGCTCAAGGCTCTTCTGATCCAGCGTATTTTCTCAATCCCGACTGATACTCTCCTGATCGTATTTTTGAAATATTCTCAGGAGCTGCGTGATTTCTGCGGTTTTGATGTGGTTCCAGATGGTTCAAAATTTACACGTTTCAAACAGGATTTTGTGTTGGACTTACAATCTATGTTTGATCATCTCGTTGATCTGACCGAACCGATCTGCCAAAAACTGGATCCTGCACTTGCTGCCATGACAATCTTTGATACCTCCGGTATTGAAGCATGGGTCACAGAAAATAATCCGAAATACGCAAACCGCATTATCAAACAATTGAAAGCATTCAAGAAATCCCATAACCTTGATGATTCCTATGATCCTTACAAAGCAGCCTACGGTTCCATGCCCACACATGCTGCCGCTAACCAGGCAATACAGCAGATGTACATTAATGGACATTTCTGTTATGCCTATAAATTCGGCATCATTACGAATGGTCTTGGCATCGTCCGTGACATTACTTTTTATAACAAAGATTTTCTTCAGGCTCATCCGGACATCGTTGTTGAAAAGAAATCTGATTCTCCAGATGAAGATAAATCTCTTGCGGACTCAAAAGCACTGCTTCCAGTTTTAATCGATTTCTTTCAGAAACATCCGCTTATACAGCCAAAGACTTTCCTTGGGGATGCTGCCTTTGATGCTATTAAAATCTACAAATCCTTATTTGAAGAGATCGGATTCCAAAAAGCTTTTATTCCTTTGAAAACAAAACTTTCCATCGAAGGGATTGATTATACTGTCAATGAAAACGGTGTCCCTTGCTGCCCGCATGACCCATCACTTCCAATGAAACGGGAAGGAAGCAGATCCCATTTGCGAAGCAAACTTCCTACCATGAAATTTGTATGCCCGAAAATGAAATGGGAATACAATTCTGCTGACAAGTCAAAGCGTCGTGTCTGTCATTGTGATAATCCATGTACGAAATCTTCCTGTGGACGGATGATCTACATTTATCCAGAAAAGAATCTTCGTGCGTATCCCGGAGCCGAACGAGGATCACAGGAATGGGAAGACACTTATAAGATCCGTGTAAACGTCGAAAAATCAATCAGCCATTTCAAAGACAGCTTTTGTATTGCGGACCGTAAAACGCAGAACGAAAAAACGCTCCATGCGGATTTACTCCTTGCTGGAATTACCCAGCTTGTTACCGTACTCGTTTCTGATAAACTACATCAACATCAATACATCCGAAGTTTAAAACCTTTGATTGCCTAAACATATGATCCATAAGTATTTTCCTTCGCGGTTCCTCTGGGAAGTCTTTTTTTCATGCCAGAATTTCAAGTTAGTCACTTTTTCATCTTAAAAATCCTGCATTGCAGGATTTTTACCGCATTCTCAATATTCTCAATCAGGATTGCGAACTTGTTTCGCAATTACCTATTAAGTAAGACATAATTTCAGACGGCATTTTTTGAATTGCTTCGCTCCTACACTTGCCTCTTGTAAACGCCCCAACAAAATTGGACGAATACAAGATTGTGTCATCGCCATTGTGTTCCCAGACACAGTTTACTTTCATAAAATAATTTCCTCCAATTTGAATTATAAGTTCAATTCAAACACGCTCTAAAGCATGTTTGAAAAAGGCTTTCTGCAAGATGTGCGTCACACTTTGTGGGAGATTTTGCCCGGATGAGGGCGTCGTAGCGGGCTACGACAACCGAATTCGGGTGAAATATACCGCAAAGTAGGGCGTGCAGATTGCAGGAATGATTTTTCAAACAGGCTCTAGAATTTGCTCTAAAAAATCATTGCCTTAACACAAGGCGGATCCTCTCTTTATTGAACGATAATTGCTTTCTTCACAAGTCTCGTAATACAGCAGCGGCGGGACATGCGCCCCGCCTGACAAAGCTCGCTTTATAAATCTGCTGATTTACTTATTTGTCTTTTTCATCAAAGTGTTAAATCTTCAACATTCACGCCCAAAGAAGATAATTTGGCAACAGTTCCTCTGATCTGATAATCCAGTTCTTTATTTTCTGTTCCTTTATTATCTTTTTTAATTCGCTGAAGGTTCATATAATATTCAATTGTCATTGTAATTAATTCCTTTTCTGTCATGTGTTCCTCCATTATGCTCACCATCCTTTTACAATTATTAGTATAATCATTGTATCGGATATGCCACTAAATGTAAATGTCAAATCACCAGTTTCAATACTATGTTTCATGGAAAATACGCTTCTGATCTGAAGCAAAAGAATAATACATTCCGGAATTGATCTTATAAGATAAAAGAATCCTAACATATATTTTCCTTCTTGCCAAGAAAATTTCAACGACAAATATCGACATAAATAGTTCCCTCATATCTTTGCATGTGGGGCAATACTAATACAATATCTATATGGCAAATAATTATAGATGAGCGATGTTTCATAAGAAATAGGAGCGGAACATACGCTCCGCTCCTACTCTCTACTGTAAAAATCAAAAAACACATCGAATATTCAATCTGCAATCACCTGTGACTCAGATTCTGAAATGGAGGCTGCTATTTCATCAGCCTTTCCGAGGATCTGATCACGCTGTCTGCCGAAGGCGCGGGTGATGATGCCGACGATTGTGCCTACCAGGACTGCGGCGATGATGGTGCCGACTCCTACGCTTCCAAGGCTATGTAAAACAGTAAGGCAGGTGATGGCTGATGTGAGAACCATCATGCAGTCAAAGCAAATTTTGACTTTGGAAAATTCAACATGTGTTACAGTGGAAACTGCCTGCATGCAGCCCTCTCCTGCAAGGGGAACCAGATCTGTTGGCAAATATAAAAAGATGCCAAATGCAATAAATACAGCACTTCCAAGCATCATAAGGATGCGAATGGCCAGGTTATCTGGCGTAGGCAAAAAGGATACCATATAATTACAAAAGGTTGTAAAATAGCCGAATACGATGCCTATCGGAACCTGCAATAACTGAGCTGGCCTGAAATTTTTTCGCAAAAGCAGGATCTGGATCAGTACAAGTACAATGTGGAAAAGAATGGTGGCCTTTCCCATTTCAAGTCCCCAGACGCAGGTTATGGTATAGGGAATAGAACTGACGGGAGATACCCCAAGATTGGATTTTACGGAAAGTGCAATGCCCGCAGTCATTACGAATAATCCGATAAAATACATGATAAGCCTTACTTTTAAATGTTTCTGTTTCATTTTTCTGTTCCTTCTTTCTTCTGAGCGTTTTCCATATTCTGGCAGATTCTGCCAAGCAGATCATACAATTGCTGCGTTTCTGTCTCACTGAAGCCTTTCAGTGCTTCTGACTCGATTCTGGCAAATTCAAGGTTCAGCCGGTCGGCATATTTTTTCCCGGTTTCTGTGAGATACACATGGAATGAACGGCGGTTGTTCCGGACAGTTTTCCGTTCAATATAGTCTTTGTTTTCCATGCCGTTTAAAATCGCCGTCAAAGAGGCTGGTTCAATGTGACAGAATGTGGCAATATCTTTTTGAATGGCGCCGTCATGGTGGAGCAGATAGTCAAGTACTTTGGGCTGCCCAGGTGTCAGTCCGGTATCTTTCACACTTGATACAAGGGCCTTTTGTACCATGAAATGATCCGACATTAAAAGATAGTGAAGTGTTTCCTGCATAGCGCGCTCCTTTATTAGAATTCTAATTGTTAGAAACCTAATAAAATATACAGCATAGAAATTTATTTGTCAAATAGAAAGCAGCCAGAAAAAACAAGTCTCCTCCTGCTGCACAAAAGCAGAGCGCTGCTCCGCTGATATTTCTACCAGCTTTGCAGCGCTCTTGGGATTTTACATGAAATAGTTTTTATTTGACAATTATTCAACTGTATAGAAGCTGATGCTTGCGTCTGTCAGACCGCTTGCGGAGAGCTGTGGATCCTGCTGTACAGGTCCGATTCCACCGCCGCCTTTTACTTCACCGTTGTTGATGCGGTTGGTAAGGTCTGTGCAAACCTTGATGGAAATCACGTTCTCGCCTGGGGTCAGAACAGTGCCAAGATCCAGGTACTGATGATTTGCATTGATGCCATCGAAGGTGTATTCCTCTCCGTTTGCGTTTGTTACGGAAATGGAAGTAATGTTGTTGTACTGTCTGTCGTAGATGTAGTTGAATACGCCGCCTACATTCTCAGTTCCATAATCAGGAACATCTACTGTAACGCTGTACTCACCGGTTCCGGCTACTGCTGCTGCCTTTTCCACGCCAAGTGTATTCAGGTCATCCTCGCTGAGATCCAGGTTCTCCCACAGTACCAGTGGAGTTTCAACGGAAATTGTAGTCACAATAGATTTGGTCGGGTCAACTAACGTGCCGTCTGCTTCTGTATTTTCCTCAGAATCATCTGGTGCAAAGCTGTTCAGTTTCAGAGTCCAGCTCTGGTCGCCGCCAAGCTCTACGGTATCTTTTTCTGTCTTATCTGTTACCTGCTCTTTTGCATTGTCTGCAAATTCTGAGCTGTCTGTAACAGCTGCGATCACAAGATCACCTTCATCAATTGCAAGGTCAAAGGTAACCTTTCCATCTTCCTGTGTGTAATCCTTTACAGCTGTAATGCTTCCGTCTGCTGGATCAAGAAGATAAGGAACGCCCTCACCGGCAAGTGTAACCTTAGTTGTGATATCTCCATTTTCCTCCCAGGAAGCCGGACCGAAGGATGCATCCTGCTCTGCTCCAACAGAAACACCGGATTCGTTGTACATCAGGTAGTAGTTGGTGCCGTCTGCATCGTCATAAATTCTGGTTGTCTCCAGCCATTTGCTTCCCTTGTCATTTGTTGCTGTGCTGGTTGCATCTGTGTAGGAAACGCCTGAATCTACGTTTTCGCTGATGTATGCAAGCATATCAACCTGTGCCTGGGTCATGCCGTCCTCGCCAGTCTCGTCTGTGCTGTCGGAATCGATCTCATGATAGTTCTCGCACTCTTTCAGCTGTGCAAACAGCTCCTGAACCTTGGCATCCTGTGTTCCATCTGAATCAGTTCCATATACGCGGGTGATGTCGCTGCCCATGTTTACAATGCGAAGTCCTGCCTGGCCGTAGCTTAACAGTTTTTCCATTGCCTCTACGCTCATGCTGGAAATATGGTCAAGTACAAGTACCTGATACTCAGCAAGAGAGGAAAGTACAGTGTCGCCTGTTCTGGAATCTTCTACTGTGTCAAGATCTGCATTGTCGCTCTCCAGAAGACCTCTTGTAATGATGTTGTAGTTATAGCCGTTTCCGATCAGCTGCTGCAGGCATGCCTTGGAAAGATTTACGCCTGTATTGATCTGAGTTACGTTAGAAATAGACGGATCTTCCAGGATTGCTACCGGAATCTTGCTCTGTCCATCCTGAAGTACGGACTGTACACGGTCAATATAATCAGAGAATACATCCACATCGTCCCACCAGGTCTGACGGGAGTTCCATGCCATAAAGCTCATGAAATCCCAGCCTGGCCATGAGGAGTCTGCTGTGGAGGTCTTGGTATAGCTTGTCTTGTGCGGTGTTCCGTGAAGGATGACACGGTTCACACCTTCGGAGAAGTAACGGTTCAGAGTATTTTCTGCATAATACCAGGATGGGAATTCGCCAAATCCGGTACCAAATGTAAGGGACTCATTGGAAATAATGCTGTTGTCCGGATTTACGTTCTTAGCACCTGCGTAAACTCTGGTTCCAAATCCGTCTGTTGCGTTGTCGGACTCTGCAATGTCTGTGGAAAGAGCTGCGTTTCCAGCGTCAACAGCGTCAATACCATGGCACTGTGTACGGAAACTGTATCCAAAGGAATCGGTCCAGCTGCTGATGGTTCCAAGGTGATACTGGCTGTAAGTCTGGTTCAGAGTCTCTTTGTAATCTTCCTCGATTCTGTCTGCCTCACCGTTCTCATCGCCGGATACTCTCCAGCCTGCAATGATCGGCATGTATTTGGAAACATCCTCAAGTCCGGTAATGTTTTTGATATCCTCGAGAAGATTTGTACTCCACAGATTACCGTCTGTATGGCTAAGTTCGATGGAATCCTCGAAAATGCAGGCACCATTCTGTTCCATGATTTCTTTCAGAGTTGCAGTTGTTCCGTCTGCTCTTGTGTATACATG
>CAVJRB010000046.1:6514-23368 GCA_963651655.1 bacterium
AACAGTTTCTCTTCCCAGTAATCGATAACCTTCTGTGCACAGGCATCTGTAAAGTAGTTTACTGCGTAGGTCTTGTTGGTCATTGGAATGTTTCCGCCGCCGGAAGCAACCTGGCCGGTACCGCGGCGATATACGTTGATCAGGATGTAGTCGCCTTCCTGAAGGTCTCCCTCCTGTGAGGAGCTGATTGCTTCTTTGGCTTCATCAGAGATCAGGCTGCTGAAGGTCTCACCGGATAAGCTGTAAAGATCCTGTGTGTCTGCCATCTCTTCGCGGTCGCCAAGGAACTGACGGTTCTGTACGGTGATCAGGCCCTGAAGCTCTTCTGTATTTTCTTCATTTAATGTCTTGACGCAGGAATTTCCTTCCTCGTCCTCATAGTAGGAAACAATGTTTCCAGGTGTGATCAGGTCGTAGTCCTCATCGGAAAGTGTTTCGCCGGTGTCTGTGTTGGTAACGGTGTATGTAGTTCCAAACATAGCGGTAACGGCATCTGTTTTGTAATTTCCGGCAAGAATCTTCTCGGTGCCTTTTTCCAGAACGATGTAATCTTCTACATCTGCAAAATCCGGATTGATCTCAGATGCAGATGCGTAATAGTTCCACTGATAATTTCCAGCAGCCTCATCCTTTGCAAGCTTCATGAATTTGGCATCTGCCTTCGGTACGCCTGCTGCGTATCCTTCTGTGGAAGATACGGCTGCTGTTACGTCTGTCATGGATGAGAAATCAGCCAACGGATAGTTAGTTGTAATTTCTTCCCCTGTAAATGCATTCATGGAAGTCTCAGTTTCATCACCTGTATATTTTACAAGTGTGGAGCTTACCAGGCTGTCTTTAAAAATAAAGGTGGAGGTCATAGCATCTGAATTGGCTGCGTCTTTGGTCTTCATTTCCGGAAGTGCAAGGTCTACGCCGTTTTCCAGATCTGCTGCTGTTACCTTCTGGGTTGTGTATACAAGCGCCTGCTGCTGTTCGTCATCATTGGGATCCAGATTGTTGATGATCATTGGCCAGTGTGCTGTGATAGTAACATCAACCTTGAATTCTGTTCCGTGCTCTTCGTTGTACTGGTTTGCAGTATCTGTGGCGCATGCAATGATATTGGCCCAGGCTTCGGAGCCCCATCCGATTTTTGAAATTGCATCCTCGGAATCCTTAAAGCCAAGCTCTGCATACTTCTCATCGCTTAACATTGCGTAGTCTGCGGAATCCAGAAGCATAGTGAGCTCGCATCCGCCGAATCCGGCTTCGATCATATCCAGAATCATGTCACGTACCTGGTCGATATGATCTCCAATTCCATCTCCGTCTGCGTCATATCCAGCGCCTGCATCCGGGAACCAGTATCTTGCCATTAAGCCGGCTGCGCTGTTTCCGTTCTGGTAAGATGCGATAATGCTTTTTTCTCCGTCCATTGCTTCCGCACTTACGTAAATGGCCTGTACAGGCAGTGATGCTGCAAGAGCAAATGACAACAGCCCTGCAGTCAGTTTTCTTCCTTTCTTTCCTGTCATTGAAAAACCCTCCTTGAATTTGATGACTTTATCATAAATTCCCGGAGGGGTTTTCTCAATCGTATAAAATTTTGAAATATCGGACTTTATTTTTGATATCAGAAGTTTGAATGCCCACGAATTGCGGGAGCTGCAAAGCAGCGGAGCAATTCGCCAATATCAAATCAGGGGCAAAATTTCTTTTGCCCCTAAACAACTAACTTCCTGTCTTATTCTCCAAGTCCAGCCTGGGAATGTGCAGTCAGAATTACACTGTTCAGACCATTGGTGTCATAAGAAGTATGTCCTAACTGAAGTCCTGATTTTGCGAATCCAACTTCCTGGGTCTCCTCTACAGTTTTTCCATAAATGGTGTAGTTCGGGCTTTCGCCGTCTGGAGCTGCCCATGGATTGGTGTACAGGGTTCTGTTCAGTAAGGTGGTTGCAATAGTTACTGCGATGGTGTTGTCACCAGCGGTCAGGTAGTCGCTGATGTCTGCCTTGTCTGTAATGTTGCTGATGTTTCCGATATCCGTTCCATTTACTTCTACTTTTACAACCTCATCCCGGTTATAGGTAAATGCAGCTTCTACTGCTGTATTTGCGTCCCAGCCCTCTGGAAGGGTAAAGGTCTTGGTATAGGTTACGGTTCCGGATACCTGCTGCATGGATTCTACTCCAAGTTCAGAGAGCTGCTCGTCTGTTACTGCAAGGTCCGCAATTGCACCAAGAGTTCCGTTTTCTACGGTGATCTCAGTTCTCTTTGTATCACTCGGGTCTTTCAGAAGATACTCTTCATAAACTGCAGAGCTCCACTCCTGTGTAGTGCCTTCGTAGTTTTCTCCGCCCTGTGCATTTGCCTCTTCATTTGGACCGTAGCTTACTACTGTCACATTCCAGCCATCTGTGCCAAGGTCAACCTGCTGCTCATCTGCAGTGATCTCTACCTCTTTTTCCGTGCCGTCAGAAAGTGCTACTGTATAAGTTCCTGCTGCATCTGCCTCCAGTACAAGAGTTCCGTCCTCATACTCTACAGAGGTGCCTTCCTGTGCTGCCTGTGCATGTACTGCCGGAGCCTCCGGGAAGGATGTGGTGTCTTCTGCAATTGCCACGATCACAGACTCTGCGCCGGAAAGCTCAACTCTCATAGTAAGAGTTCCATCTCCGTTGTCTGTGTAAGCAGCTACTGGAGTTACGCTTCCGTCCATTGCATTTAACAGATACGGAGTGCCCTCGCCTTTTAAGGTTACTTCTGCGGAAAGAGAGCCTGTCTTAAATGCATTTCCATCACCGGAGTTAATCATACCGCTGTTTTCCGGTTTGGTGTTGTTGAATAAATAGTAATAGTCGTTTCCATCTGTTTCATCCAGATAGTGGGTTGCCTCAAGGCCAGCTGCCTCATAAGAAGAATCACTAATGATTCCGTCTGCTTTCAGATAACTGAGCAGAGTATCTTCTGTTGCGGCAAATGTAACATTGCCCAGCTTCTCCAGGTTTTTCACTGCTGCTTCCAGAGCTGCACGGCTGTCACTGTCGCAGTCTGTTCCGTAAATATTGGAGAAATCACAGTTGTAAATATATACCGGAAGTCCTGCTTTTGCATAAGCATAAACGGTCTCCAGGCCCTTTGAGGAAATGGTGGAAACGCCATCCAGTACCAGTGCCTTGTAAGCTGCACCTTCTGCATCCAGAACGCCGTCTGTAACTGCAACGCCGTCAAGAGTCAGTAAGGATTCGTTTACCAGGTTATAGGAATAACCGTTGTCAAGAAGCTTCTGGAAAGAGTTGCCGCTTGCAAGGGTAAATGCGTTTTCTTTATCCTGCATAATTGCAAGATCGATTTTCTGTCTGGAATTCTGAAGCACAGCCTGTGTCTTTGCCATAAAGGTAGTCAGGCCTTCTGCCTCATCCCAGTATGCCTGGCGATAACTGTAGGAATCAGAGAAGCAGTTTCCAAATGCCATCCAGCCCGGCCAGCTTGAGTTGTATCCATTTGCGGATTTTGAGTAAGGAGTTCCGTGAAGGATAACACGGTTTACGCCATCTGAATAGTTCTGGCTTACTTCTGTAAGAACATCCTCCCAGTTCAGGGCATTATTTCCCATACCGGTTACAGCTTCCATAGAAAGAAGCTCTCTGTCGCCAAGGTTCACAGCTGCAGAAAGATTTCGAAGTCCGTCGCCTTTACTTCCGTTGTCACCTTCCGGTACGTCTACCTTCGCTGCTGCCTCTGCAATATCAAGACCTGTCATACTCATGGTCTGTGCACGGAATGTGTAGCCAAGAGTTTCTTTTGCCCAGTCGCTTAAAGGCTTGCTGTGGTTTTCTTCATAAAGATCACCCAGAACGCTGTTGTAGTCTTTTTCAATCTGGTCTGCCAGTTCTGTATCATTAAAGGAAATAGTATCGTTGGTTGTTGCTGCCATAATTGCCGGGATCTCATCGGTATACGCATAGCCTTCGCCTTTGATCTCCACTGCTTTGTCGGAAATGGTGTTTGCCCAGAATGCGCCTTCCTTGGTAAGCTCAAGAGAATCCTCAAATATACTGGAGCCAAGCTTTCCGTTTTCCTGAAGAAGTGCAGTCAGCTCATCATCCAGGATCTTATCCTCCCAGTAATTGGTTACTGCATCTGCGCCGTTCATCTGGAAATAGGTGGGAACATAGCTGCGTCCGTACATTGGGATGGAAGTTCCGCCAAAGGAACCGTCTGACTGGATCTGTCCGGTACCTCTGGAATATACGTTGAGCAAAATGTAATCTCCAGCCTGCACATCACTGCCTTCTGAAGGAGTGATAGTAACAGATTCTTCTGCTGCGCCGCCTGGCATACCGCCTGGGCCTCCCGGGCCGCCGGCCCCGTCAGCTTCTTCCTCTTTTGCGGCATATTCAGAAACATCAACGCTGTAATAGTTCTGTGTATCTGCCATGCGGACACGGTTTCCGTCTGCATCGATCTTGCCGTTATCAGAAGCAATATTTTCCGGATCACCTGCATCGCCAAAATATTCTTTTACAGTATCTTCCGTAACGCCATCGTTTACATAAGTATCTGTAGCTGCCAGTGTCTCTGCATCCGGAACACCTGCTTTCGTAGTTTTGTCAAGAGTGGTGGTTTCCAGTGCCTTCATAGAAGATGTGTCAAGTACCAGGCTTCCATCCTCATTTACGCTTTCTACTTTTACAAGAGAGGAGGAAACCAGTGTGTTCTTAAATACAAATGGTGCACCCATCTGATCATAATATCTGATTTCCGGCTGGTTCAGCTCTACAATTCCGTTTGCCAGATCCTCTGCGGTTACCTTCTGCCAGGAAGAAACCAGGCTCTGCTGCTGTGCATCATCATTAGGGTCGATGGAGTTGATGGTCAGCGGCCAGTGAGCTGTGTATGTAATGTCTACGATAAATCCGCCCTCAATAGCATTGGCTGCTGTCAGCACTTTTTTCAGAAGCTTGCTATAGGCTTCGGTTCCCCAGCCAATCGTCTTTGCGTCTTCGTTATCGAAGCTTCCGCCGTCTACCATCATGGCGATTTCCACGCCGCCAAAGCCAGCCTCAGCCAGAGACTGGATCTGTTTTTCAATGGTATCGTCCTCGTCGATTCCTGCATATGCATCCGGGAACCACATACGTGCCATTGGTTTTGCGGACACATCCGGATTTAAAAATGCTTCGATCGCAGTCTGGCTTCCATCGTCCGCAGCCAGTACAGACACTGCCGGAAGCCCTGCTGTGATTCCGCTTCCGATCAACATAACAGCCATAGAACCGGACAGTGCTTTCTTAATAATTCTTATTTTCCCCATGTAAAAACCCTCCTTGGATTTACTTTGATAATTTAATCATAAGTTCCCGGAGGGTGTTTCACAATCGGACAAAATTTTGAAATGTAGGATTTTCTTTTTAAAATACGGATTCTATTCCTAAAACATATGCAAGGAACTTTTCTGTATCCAAAACCGGACAGGCATATTCGTCTGTAGTTTCTGACGCAGTTTCCAAAAGAGCGCCTTCTATCTGGGAAAAGGTCAGATCCGGTTTGATTTCCAGAGCCAGGGCAATGGCTGCAGTGACGTAAGAAACGGCATAGGAGGTTCCGCTTCTGGTCACCACTGCCTGGTCGGAGGTATGCCCGGCTCCTGTAAGAAATGTCCCGGGAGCCGCGATCAGCATACTTTCATTTATCTCTGAATAGGATGCCATTTTTCCCTGGGAGTCTGTTGCTCCCACTCCGATCACTTCTGGAAAAGCAGCCGGGTAATAAAGTGCCTGGCTTCCGTCATTTCCAGCTGCCGCAACCAGGATTACTCCTTTTTCTGCCGCATAGGAAACTGCATCCGAAAGTTCTTCTGACGCTTTTGATATTCCCCAGCTCATCTGAATGATGTCACACTCATACTCATCAACCGCATCATAAATTGCCTGTGCCAGAAGATGCGTATCTGCCTGCTGTTCATCAAAACACTTTAATGGAATTAAAACGGCACCTGTTGCCAGTCCCAAAGCTTTTTCCCACCCGTTTTGCCGATCTTTCAGGGTGCCGGACAGCAGGGACGCCACAAACGTCCCATGGCCAATGTAATCGCTGGCAACGCCCAATCCCTGTCCGGTATAGTCTTTTCCAGTTTCAATGGATACATTTTCAAAGCACTGGTGGGTTCTTCTGATTCCAGTATCTATAATGCCGATTCGAACTCCTTTTCCGTTATATCGAATGCAAAGCCGCTCTGATATTTCCGTTTTATCGAAAGGTTTTTTCTCAAAACCCAGCTGTCAGGGATGCCGGCTCCTGAAGTCCATAGGATTCCGGTACATCCTTGTATACGATCGGGTAATACGGTGCTGCTTCCTGCATGCCTCTTACCACTTTTTCCTCTCCCTCGGAAAGGGTATTGGTCAGGTTGCTGCAAACGGTTACCACTACCTCATTTTCTCCTGCTACAACAGCATCTGAAATATCTGCCACGCAGTTGTCAATATCAAGATAGAATTTCTGTCCGTTTACGGTCAGACCGATCATGCCGTCTACTTTTCCAAGGTCCAGCTGTACGGACTGCTTATCTGCAGATGCGGTAAATGAGGTGGTATAAGTACCAACGCCGCAAACGGCTGTAAGGTCTGTATCGGAAACGCCTGCTGCGTACATGTCTTTCCAGCTTACCAGATCCTTGTTGGCAACATCCTGGTCGAATACCACTTCTTTTTTGGTTTCATATCCATACTCTGTGGTCTCATGCTGAGTGCTTCCCTCATACTCGAAGGTCTCGCCTGTATATGGATCAATGTTGTCACGGGTTTCGGTTCTGGTTACAGGGTCACCCTTTGACCACTGCTCAATAGAAACATGCCAGTTTTCATCCCAGGTGATTTCCCCGGCTTCTGCATCTGCTGTCTCTTCTACAGCCTCTTCCGGTGCTGCCTGGGCTGATTTATCCATAATGTAAACAGCGGTTTCTCCTGGCTCCAGGGAAAGGGTAAGCTCTGTTTTGCCGTCGGCTGCGGTGTAGTCCTCAACCTTTGAAACCTCACCAGACCAGGTATTTATAATGTATGGAGTAAATTCGCCTTCAAAGGTTACTTTGGTTTCCATTGGATAATCCACTGATTCATTGAAGAAATAGTAGTAGTTCGCATCCTCGTCGCGCATCATGGAACTCCAGATTCCGTCGTAAGAATAGTAAGCTTCTCCTACGCCTGTGCTCTCCTCATAAATACGCTGGTTGTAATCCTCGCACACGCCTTTCTCTAATGCAACTCTTGGAGTTACTCCAAAGCCTTCCAGAAGGTCTGCAAATTCTTCTGTTGTGGAAGCGGTAGCTACATGGTCTGTGTTCTCCTTAATCTCAGAAATAATCTGTGCCAGCTCCTCATCGGACTCGTTTTCACTGCCAGTGGTGGAAGCTGCCGCATCTGTGTTAAAGATTACATATAATCCGTTATCCACCAGGTTTTTCAGTGCATTGGCTGCTGCGAGGGACAGATCCTCATCCCATACAACGATTGCCTTATACTGAGGATTTCCAAGTGTGCCGTCTTCATTCTGTTTGCCGTATACTCCGTCTTCTGCCCAGAGATAACTGGAATCGAAGCATTCCCAGCTGTAGCCTTTATCCTGAAGGGTGTGATCACTGGTGAGAAGTCCCTTGGAATCTCCATCCTGGTTCAGGGCGATAATAAACAAATCGTTCTGCATAATTCCCACATCTACTGTTTCTGTTCCTGTTTTCAGGATCTGCTGCAGTCTTGTGATGTGCTGGGAAAAATCGGATTCCAGAACGGAGGTCGGCATATTAACAGTACCAAACTCGCAGCCGATTCCGCCGCTGTTTGTGGGCCAGTCAGAAACTGCTTCGCTGGAATATTCGGTCTCATATCCATGCCATACCACTCTGTTCACCCCTGCTGCCATCTGCTGATGCACATTGTACAGCTGGTCGTTGTAGCTTGCGTAATCAACGCCAAGCCAGTTATTGGTCTCGGAAGAAAATTCATTTGCACCGGAAAGATGTACGCCGCCTGACATCAGCTTGTAGGCTTCTACAGAGAATTTAAATGCCAGGGATTCTGTCTCCGGAACATCCACTGCACGGATGGCAGAGGATGTGGTCAGGGTCGTTCCATAGGAAACCTGAGCACGGAGCTCGCCGCCGGATTCCTTCAGGTTGTCGGAAAGTCTTTCCTGGAAGCGGATGTAAGCTTCTGTCAGTGCATCGCGCATATCATTTTCCACATTGTCAATTCCGTCAAAGGTATAGTCTGTGGAATACAGTGCCGGAAGATATGGGGTTACATCATAGCCTTTTAATTCCTTGAAGATTTCTGTCAGTTCATTGGACCAGTAGAAGCGTCCCAGGGAGCTGATTTCAAGGGAATCAATGAAAAGATCCCAGCGGATATTGTATTTGTTTATAATATCCATCATGTCATCTGTAAGGATATAGGATTTCAGGAAAGCATACCATGCGTCTGCACCTGCATTGGAGAAATGGTTCACCATCAGCATATATCCGTAATCATAGGTATCTGCTGCGGTACCGCTTCCAACTCCGATTGCCCATTCCGGAACAAGTACGGTCTCAAAATCGTATGGGTTGGTCCAGGTAAGGGTGTAGGTTCCTGTACTTTCATCATAGGTTACAAGTCCGTCTGTGGACAGGTCTGTATCGCTGAACTGCTCTACTCCGTCTGCGGAAAGAACAGTTCCGGTAAGGTCCTCCTCATTGGTAAAGTAGGTGCTGATGGTGGTTCTGTGATAGGAAGCATCTTTTTCTTCTACTTTTGCGACGGTTACGCCTGCAAGGCTGTCAAAGTTTACGGTGTATTTGGTGCGGGATACGTTGGTTCCCATGAGGGTAGCCTGATCCTCGCTGTCGTCTGTGAGCATGGCAACTTCGTCGCCTGCTGATTCTTCTGCGGCAGCATCTTCTGCTGGAGCTGCGTTTTCTTCTGGCGTTGCATCTCCTTCCGGTGCTGGTCCAGGGCCGCCTGCAGGTTCCGGTGCTTCATAAGTAAAGGAAGTCAGATCAATGGAAACGGTCTCGCCTGGTTTTACATAAACGCCCTCTCCATTTATAATTCCCTGGTTAAATACATCCACGTTTGGATCGATTGTCAGCTTCTCTTCTTCATTCTCATATACGTTGTATCCGCCGCTTTCGCTGGCTGCTTCCAGTACATTTTTGCCCTGCTCCCGCAGAATGCTGTAGTCATCATAATAATCCTGCCAGCTTGTGTTTCCTGCAACATCCTCATTGGTTCCGTAATAGAGGAATGTAGGCTGCCAGTCCGGACCTGCTGCAAAGCTTACGGACATGCCAAGCTTTCCGCATTCTTCCACGATCACCAGCAGGTCATGCTTCCACTCTTCTGTTCCCCATCCGTAAATACTGTTATCCAGAGAGCTGTCATTTAAACAAAGCAGCTCTACTCCGCCATATCCCTGATTATAAAGATTGTTTACGTCTTCTTTAAGTGTCTCATCTGTGTGGTAGCCCTCATCCAGCCACCATCGCACCTGGGGTCTGTTTTCCATGCTTAAGGAATCTGTGCTGAATTTCTCCTCCATCTGGGAGGCAAATGTACCGGAAAGATCACTCTCCCCGGCGTAAGCCGGCACTGCGCAAAAAGCCATTCCTACTGCCATGGTAATGCTCACGATCTTATAATACTTTGATTTTTTCATAGGAACCTCCTTTGTTCAATTTTTGATGCTCTTATTTTAAAAAGTTTCAAGGCTTTTTCCTATCTGAAAAAATTTCGAATCATGGGACATTATTGCGCTTTTGCGTTTCTTATTTCCATTCCCCGTCTTCCCATCGCATCACATCGGGGGCTTCCTGCATGGTGATAGAACAAAGATCTGGCGTTCCGGCGTTGGAGCTTGTTTCTGAGCTGTCCCGTCCCCATTTCTTTGTGAAAATATATTCCCTGTCATCCTCCCATTCAAACCGGTCACCCGCTATCGGTGCCTGGTCAGAATCTGCTGCCTCTGCTGCCAGCTTTGCCATAAATCTGCCATATCTGTAATAATCGTAGGTCAAAACCACAGTCCGCTCCGAAGAAAAAGATTTCAACTCATCCAGAGAACCTTCACAGATCAGTTTCCAACTGGAGTTGTTTTTCTCCATATAATCAGAAATCCCCTGGGCATCCACAGTGCTGTAGCAGACCAGATATTCCAGATCCGGATATTTCTTTTCCAGCTGGTCCGCTTTTTCCAGAACAAGCTCTTCCTGTTCCTTGACAAAACCGCTTCCTGTAAAGCGAAGCGCAGGATACATTCCCGCCTCCAGTCTGGTAAGCATTTCCCTTGTCCTTGCTTCCCGAAGATAATCCTGGCTGGTGCTGGAAAGGACGCCGAACTGGCCGCTTGCATCTGTATCCTCTGCCATCACAGATAAGATCGCGTCTGCTGCAGATTCTATGGAATAGGGCAGAACCTCCGCATAGATACTCTGGGAATTAACCCTGGAATTGTAGGCCAGCACAGGGATTCCCCAAATACTGCACTCATCCAGCACATCCTGGAAGCCGCCCTCTGCAACTGCCTCGATCAGGATACAGTCTGCCCCTTCCTTCACAAGCTTACTCATCGCCTCACGCTGGGCCTGAACCGTCATTTCCTCTGGAATTTCGGCAATCACATCGTACCCCAGCTTTTCGGCTTCTGCTGCAAGGCCGGGCTGAATCCGCTCAAATTCAGGGCTGTCGTACCCGGGAATCACACCGATAATTTTTTCATCTGAGGTTCCTGCAAAATGCCAGATTCCCGCGATCAATAAGATTCCTGCAGCTGGAACCGCTATTTTTCCCAGTGTTTTCATTTTATTTTCCATCAAAAACCTCCACAAGCGGCGGAACCTGAACAGGAATCACATATTCCGCCTCTGTACCTTTTCCAATGGTTGTATGGTAAACCAGATCTGCCTGATTGTGATAAAGGATCCGAAGCCTTCTTCTGGTATTAAACACACCGATTCCGGCTTTTTTCGCAGGCTGCTCGGTGAGAACCTTTTCCAGCTGTTCCTCTGTCATTCCCACGCCGTCATCTGCCACCTCGAAATGGAGGTATTCCTCATCCATCCAACCGATAATGGAAATACAGCCAGCCTGGTCTTCTTTTTCAAAAATCCCGTGGGAAATGGCGTTCTCCACAATGGGCTGAAAAATCAGAACCGGGATCTGAAAATCCATCATCTCATCCGGCACATCAATCACAAAGCTGATCTTATCGTGAAAACGCATGTTCATCAGTTCCATATAAAGCTCCACATGCTCCAGCTCATATTTCACAAGAATCAGCTGATTTCCCTTATTGGTAGTCAGCCGATAGAAACGGGAAAGCAGCTTGATGGCTTTTTCCACATCCGACTGATTGCCGTTTGCGGACAGCCAGCGAATCATATCCAGAGTGTTGTACAGGAAATGAGGATCGATCTGAGCACGCATAGCTTCTGCTTTCAGCTGGTTCAGTTCGTTCAGATTCTCCACTTCCTGGCGATGGAGCAGATCGTTCTGCCGGATCATGTAATTGTAGGCGTCGATCAGTTCGCCAATCTCGTCCGTTCCAGGATTCTCCGTGTAAACCTTCGGGCTTTCATCCCGAACCTTATTCATGTGATTTTTCAGCTTTATCAACCGTCCCAGAAGCTGATGCACAATCCACCATACAAACAAAAATATGGCAATCAGAAGAACCGCATACAGCAAAAGGAAATTGCGCAGGGTCTCCACGCTGCTTCCGATCATAGAGCTTCTTGGAATGATCCAGACCATGATCCACGTGGTTCCCCGAAGCTGGTAAGCTGTGGCATAGTCATCCCCAAGGCCGAAGTTTTTCAGATGGAAGCTGTGGTCCTCCTCATATTCGGAAAGCCACTTGTCATAGTCCATCATATAGAGGCCGAAATTGTCTGCAATGTTCTCGGAAAGCGTTACCATGTAGTCATTGGAATCAATGATGTAATACATTTCCTCGTCCATGTTTGCCGCATTCTGCAGCTGGCCGGTAATTCCGCTTTCCAGGGAATAGACTGCTACGTATGCCGTTTTTTTCTGGTCATTTCTGAAATAATTTATCTGCCTTACATAGGAAATATTTCCCAGATACGTACATTCTGAATCTGTCAGATAATATCCTGAAAAAATCCGTTTCTTTTCGCCTGTAATTTCCATCAGCTGCTTCCAGTAAGCGTACCGGACTTCATCCATAGAGGCAAACAAAACATCCTGTTCTGCCATACACAGTGCATTGAGTTCTTCCGGATTTTCTTCTGTGTAAATTTTGATTGCCGCTACAGAATCTTCCTTCAAATAGGCTTCTGCGGCAGACTGAAAAAGCTGGGCGGTCCGGGCAAGCCCAAAGCTGCTGCCGGCTTCCGTTCTTCCAATTTCTCTTGCACTTGCATTCAAAAGAGTCTCGAGACGGCCATCCCCGCTAATGGCATCCAAAGTGTTGGACAGATTTTCCATGTAATTCTCTATAGAAAATTCCACGCTTGCCAGGGTGCTCTGGCGGCTTTTCAGCATCCGGGAAACAGTGTTGTTGATCAGGCGGCTGTAGAAAAACGCCACAGTGAGCACAGCCGGAAGCAGGGCGCAAAGAAGCAGGCACAGATTCAGCTTGGTGCCGAATTTCAGGGATTTGTGTTCTTTTTTCTTTATTTGAATTCTTTGCATTGGGCTCTGTACTCCGCTGGTGTAAGGTCGTAGGTTTTCTTAAATATACGGCCGAAATAGCTGCTTTCCCGGTATCCGGTCCTTGCCGCGATGTCGGAAATGCTGTAGTTGGTGGCCTTTAAATAGTATCTGGCTTTCTCCATGCGGACCTGGGTCAGGTACTGGTTGATAGTGCCGCCAGTTTCCTGCTTGTAAAAGGTACACATGTGAGAATTAGACATGTGAACGTATTCGCTGATCTCTTTCAGGGAAAGCATGTCGTTGGCGTAATTCTGGTCGATGTAGGAGTGGATCTGGCGGATCAGGGACTGCTGGCCCTGACTGCTTTTTACAGCTTCAAAAAAGGCGGCTGTTGTCTCTTTAAAAAGCTCATGGAGCATATCCAGGTTCGCCCATTCCAGCCTTCCCTGCCATTTTTCCGGGGAAAGTTCCTCCTTTGCACTGATATGTATCAGCTCTGCCTGACGTTCCAGGCCGTATAAAAACACAGCGTACATGTTGCGCACATTCACCGGCATCATACTGCACTCCTGTTTCATTTTCCGGTAAAGTGATTCCTCCTCAGCCAGAATTTCCTCCTGCTGTTGCTCTGCTATGTAATGAAGGATTTCTTCTTTTTCCTTCTGATAAAAGGTATTGCCAAACAAAACCTTCTGGTCTTTGCAATAAAATTTCACAGATTTAAAGGGCTCGTAGAATGCCTCCTGAAGCAAAATAACAGCATTCTGCCAGGACTGGAAAGCATTTTGGATTCCATGGGCTGTTTTTCCAACGGTAATGTAATATGTGGGCTCTTCTTTCAGAACTCTGTGAAAGACACTGATCAGCGCAGTTTTATGGGCTGTAAATTCATCTGCCTGTTCCGCAAAAAAGTGTACAGCAAGACAGTTATGTTCATGCTGGGTGCCAAGGACTTCCATACGGGCAGCGACTTGATGTGATGCCAGCTCCCGTACCAGCTTCATGACTATGGATGCCGGATTATCGCCGGCTTCCTCATGAAGCCAGATCAGTACTGTGGTAATATAGCCATAGGTGATGGTTTCCAGTGTGCCTTTTCTTCTCAGGTATTCTGTCTGCTCTGCAGTCAGGGTCACATTGGGTAAAAGCAGCCGCTGGGCAATGTTTTCCCTGAGCCTGGCCTGGGTTGCCGATGCAGCCTGCTGGAGAAGATTGTTTTTCTGAAGATTGGCCACAGCCTCTCTTAGAACCTTTTCCATGTCCTCTGCCATAACTGGCTTCTCTATATAATTCACAGCTTTCAGAGCAATGGCTGCTTTATAATAGTCGATTTCCTGATAGGCACTCAGAAAAATAATCTGTGTCTCCGGCAGAAATTCCCGGATTTTCTCTGCCATGGAAATGCCGTCCATGCGGGGCATTCTGATGTCTGTGAGCACAATTTCCGGACGATGCTCACGGGCTGCTAAAAGTCCTTTTTCTCCGTTTGAGGCAAGAAATACGCTTTCAATTCCGTAACGTCTCCAGTCCAGTATAGTGGACAGGCCCATAAGCGTAGACTCCTCATCTTCTACGATCAGTAATTTCATGGGAATCCCTCTTTTCTCAGAATAATCCATAAGTATAGATTTATTATACACAGCAGATTTGCGGCAAACAAGTACTGTGAGGAAGTGTTTGGAAAGACGAAAATATTTTACTATGATTCGAAATATTTTACGGTTAACCATAAATACATTTCTAGCTGTAATATGCAAAAATGCCCTCTCCGTCGGATGATCCGGCAAAGAGGACAGTAAATTGATTGCTTTCATTATTTTGTTAGAGACTGCTTCTCTCATGTATTCTGCCATCTGCTAGGCTGATCCTGGCAGATGCGGTTCCACTGGCAGTCGCCGCAGATTTCCGGGCGTTTGCCGGAGGCGATGATGTTCTGCTGGACGTACTGGGTGAATTTGGCAAATGGAAGGGTCTGGCCTTCTGTCAGGCCGCACTGGGAAAGTACGGCGTTGTCATAGCGCTTTACTTTTTCAGCTGCCTCGCAGAGACCTTCACAATTGTTGGGACAGGCGGAACAGATCTCGTCTGTGTTTACGGTGAGACAGACGTCCGCGCCTTTTGTAAAAAGCTCCAGCATTTCCTGCATATGGGCTGTAAATCCGTTGCTGTAGCCGTTTCCGATAAAAAACGCCAGGCACATCCCGTGGTGAGGGCGAATGGGATATGTCCGACGATTCTTATTACTGTAATGGTACAAGCTTGCGTACTCTTCTGGACAATACAAATGCCAGAGCGATTTTTACAAGGTCAGGAATGATGAACGGAATTACGCACCAGCCCAGTACGGTTCCAAGTCCAACAGCGCCTGTGGTTCTTGTGTATACAACCATAAACCAGATGGTTCCCATTGCGTAGCATACAATCAGTCCTACAACCATGGAAATGATCTGTACTACAGGCTTCTTGCCCCAAAGGGATTCGATTGCCCACATTGCAAGTGCGGAGAATAAGAAGCCGATGATATAACCGCCAGTGTTATTGAGAAGGATTCCAAGTCCTCCGGAGAATCCGGCAAATACAGGAACTCCAATTGCTCCAAGCAGAATGTAAACCAGAACAGCCAAGCTGCCTCGTTTGCCGCCGAGCACGCCTACAGCCATAAATACACCGAATGTCTGTAAGGTAAAGGGAACGGTCATTGGAATGGAAATCCAGGAACAGATTGCGATCAGTACGGCAAAAATGGCGATGTAGGCCATGTCGTAGGTTTTTGTCTTTGTTGCGGTTACAGTACTCATAATCTCCTCCTCGGGCATATCCTATATTTCTGAGAACCATGAATATAGGGATAAGAATTTTGTCAGATACAATCTAACATAGCGGCAGGAAATTGTCAACCATTTATTTGTTTTTGGTTTACAATTCGTTTTTCGGTGTTTTCGTATACATTTACCGCTAATTTTTATCGACAAAAATATTAATTCTAACTTTCAATATCAGGGCAATCATGCTACACTTAAGGAAAGTAATTAAGTGGAGGTTTTTCCCATGGATGTACACAGCATCAGTACCAAATGCACCCGCACGGAGTTTGTGGGGACTGCAGTTCTGGATACTATCGGACTTGTAATTTCAGGAGTAGATGATACTCTTTTAAAGGAAATGAATATAGGAACCCGTTATCATACTCTTGGACTTTTTAGTTCCCGTACAGGTGCTGCCGGACAGATCACGGCGGTGGACGATGCGGTGAAGGCTACGGGCACAGAGGTTCTTTCCATTGAGTTCCCCCGTGATACCAAGGGATGGGGCGGACATGGAAACTATATTGTGATTGGCGGAAATGATGTGTCGGATGTGCGCCATGCCATTTCCCTTGCGCTGGAACTGACCAATAAATATGCCGGAGAATTGTATATCAGTGAATCCGGACATCTGGAATTCGCTTTTTCTGCCAATGCTGGCGGAGCACTTTCTATGGCTTTCAACGCAGTTCCTGGTGAGGCTTTTGGTTTCATGGCAGGTTCTCCTGCGGCAATTGGACTTGTGATGGCGGATACGGCTATGAAGGCTTCTGCAGTTCATATTACACGGTATATGACACCGAGCGTGGGTACAAGCCATTCCAATGAGGTGATTCTTGCGATCTCAGGAGATGCCAGTGCCGTGAAGGAAGCGGTTCTGCAGGCCAGACAGATTGGACTGGAGCTGCTGATCGGAATGGGAAGCTATCCGGAAATTCCAGGGGAACCGTATTTATAAAGAATCAGGCAGGAAGCGGTGGTTAAGCACTGTCTTCCTGTTACAAATAAAACCAGGGAATCTGCAGCTTATCAATACTGTGATTCCCTGGTTTTGTAAATTTAAATACTTAATTCTCTACTTTGCCTTGCATGAAAGCAAGCTTTTCTTTCAGAAGCAAAAGTTCTTTTTCCGCATGATCAGCACGCATTTTTTCTGAGTCTGCGCGGCGGCGTTCTTTTTCTGTATTCTTCTGTTCCTCTTCCTTACCCAATTCTCTCCCGGCTTCGAATTCTTCTTTCCGTAAAATCTCTTCTTCCCATTCCCGGTCGTATTCAAATATATTCATTGCGACTACCTCCATCTTGTTCTATTTTAGCACAGTCTGGTCTTCTTAGGAACAGAAAATATATTAAAATATATAAAATAAATTTTATAAGTCATATTCATCGCTGCCAATAAAACCTGTGATTATTAT
>CAVJRB010000047.1:0-5972 GCA_963651655.1 bacterium
GCTGATCAATGTTCTTTATAACATTATTGACAGAATGTACATCGGGCATATCCCCAAGGTTGGCCCGGCAGCGCTCACCGGAGTAGGCCTTACCTTTCCTATTATTATGCTGATCTCCGCATTCAGCGCATTTATCGGCTCCGGAGGTGCACCCCTTGCTTCCATTTCCCTTGGAAAAGGCGATAAGGAGCGTGCGGAGAAAATCCTGGGAAACGGCGTCAGCGTCCTTTTTATTTTCTCCATTTTCCTGACAATTATTTTCATGATCTTTAAGCGCCCCCTTCTGTTTATGTTCGGAGCAAGCGACCAGACCATCACCTATGCGGTAAATTACATCACCATTTATCTCATGGGAACGATTTTCGTACAGTTTGCCTTAGGACTTAACATGTTTATCTCCTCCCAGGGACAGGCGCGAACCGCCATGCTCTCTGTACTGATCGGCGCTGTGATCAACATTATCCTTGATCCTGTTTTCATTTTTGTATTGAACATGAATGTGCAGGGTGCGGCTCTTGCTACGATCATTTCCCAGGCAGTGAGCGCTGTATGGGTGGTTCGATTCCTTCTCTCTGAGAAATCCGCTATCCGCATCCGCAGGAAAAACCTTGCCATCGATTTCTCCATTCTGAAAAATATTATGGCACTTGGCATTTCTCCTTTTATTATGCAGGCAACGGAAAGCGCCATCAACATTGTGTTAAACCGCGGTCTTTCCATTTACGGCGGAGACCTTTATGTAGGTTCCATGACCATCCTGCAAAGCGTGATGCAGCTTGCGGTGGTTCCCATCCAGGGATTCACACAGGGCGTACAGCCGATCATCAGCTACAACTTCGGCGCCCGCAAGTTCGACCGTGTGAAAAAGACTTACCGTCTTACCATCAGCTTTACCTTTACAGTTGCTACTGTGTTCTGCCTTCTGGCTGTATTTTTCCCGGGCGTATTCGCGGGGATCTTCACTTCCGACCAGGAACTGCTGGCACTGGTGAAAAAGGTCATGCCAATCTTCATGGCAGGAATTGCCATCTTCGGCATTCAGATGGGCTGCCAGACCACCTTCATGGGACTTGGACAGGCGAAAATTTCCCTTTTCATTGCCCTGCTTCGTAAGGTGATCCTGCTGATTCCACTGGCGCTGATCCTGCCGAAATTCTTCGGAGTTATGGGAATTTATTACGCAGAGCCAATTTCCGATATTACCGCGGCAACCACGGCCTTCACCATTTTCCTCTGCGTCCGCAAGAAAATCGTGTCCGAGGAAGCCCTTTCCAAACTGGGATAAAACGACTAGCATAAAAAAAGAGAGTATCTTCTTACTTTTCCTCAAAGGAACGTAATAAAAGATACTCTCTTTTATATTTTGTAAATTTCAACCGCCTGTCTTAGCTACGGCAACTGAATTCGGGCAAAATATACCGCAAAGCGAGGGCGTGCAGATTACGCATTATTAGAAAATATAAATTACGGGAATGATTTTTCAAACCATTCCCGCAATAAATACCTCTTTATTATTAATTACCGCTGTCCGTGCCTGCGTCAGCAGCCTCATCTGTACTCTGTGCAGTATCCTCATTTCCGGACATGATCTTGCTCAGCTCATCGATCATCTCGTCATCCTTCAGGCGGAACTTCACCTCAACACGGCGGGATGCTTCCTTATCTACATTTCCATTAGCATCCAGAATGGGGTTCGCCATGGAATGTCCGTTTACGGTAAGATAATCCTGCAGATCCAGACTCTGGTCTGCGGTCAGGAACTCTCCCTGGATATCCAGAAGATACTGTGCCACTGCAAGGGAACGTCTCTGGGAAAGCTCCAGGTTGTACGCATAGTCACCATCTGTATCTGTATAACCGTCAATGATGATCTCTGCAAGATAGCTCTTATATGTATCCTCCATCAGAACCTTGCAGTAAATGGGAAGTACATTTCGAAGTGCTTCCTTACCTGCATCTGTAAGGTCTGACTCATTTACATCGAACAGAACGCTGGCATCCAGTGTAAGGGCACCAGTCTGGGAATCCAGATTTACATTGATGTTGTTGTTCTTGAACTCTTTCTGAAGGGCCTCTACAACCTCAGCCTTGACACCGATAATATTATCGATCTTGGTCTGCTGTTCACTGAGCAGTGTAGTCTTCTCATCCAGATCCGTCTGCTGCTGATCCAGAAGAGCCTGCTGCTCTTTCAGCTTGGCTTCCTGCTCTGCCAGTGTCTGGGCAAGGGCCGTGAGCTTCTCATCCTTGGTCTTAATGGTGCCCTCCTGTTCCTCAATGGTATTCTGCTTGGCAAGAAGATCTGCTGTATACTCTGCCTGAAGGGCCAGCTTCTCATCTCTCTCCTGAATACTCTCGTCGTAGCTCTTCTGAGCCTGAAAAAGCGTCAATGACATGATCAGTATGAAAAGAAGCAGAACACCGGCCATAACATCGGAGTAGGAGCGCCATACATTAAAGCCGTCCTCTCCTGATTTTCTTTTTTTGCGCATGTTTCTCTCCTCTTATCTGAATAAGCCGAATTTCCCTTTCTGTGCAGCTTTGGAAAGCTCCTTCATGTTCTTGTTGATCTCTTCCAAAAGAGCCTGCTGTCTCTCAACCTGCTCTGCGATCAGGTCTGCAAGCTTGTCCATGGAATCATTTCTTCCGCTTGCGATCAGAGATACATCTCTTGTGTTGGCTGCAGAAACCTCGCTAAGGAGACGTCTTACCTGCTCCATAGTCTTATAGGAAAGCCGCTGATACTGGGCAAAATCCTCCATCTGTGCAGTGAAGCTCTCTGCCATCTTCTTATTGGCCTGGATCAGATCTGCACCTTCCTGGCCTGCAGAAGACACTTTTTCAATGGAAGCGGCCGCTGTCTCCACATACTTCTGCATTGCCTGGTTACATGCAACCCAGAACTTGGCTGCGGATTTCTCAGCATCCTTCAGGTAGTCCACAACATGCTGGTAATCCTGCTGCTGCATCTTCTGGATCTCCTGATTCTCGGAAAGAATACGGTTGGCAGTGGACATATACCGAGTCTGCATGCCGCCCATCTCCTTCACCATATCGGTGATCGCCTTATCCTGCTTCTCATAGGTCTCAGAAAGCTTCTGGCTCATAGTCTGATACATGGCAGACGTATAAGCCGTGTTCTCTTTCTGGGCCTTCTTCAGCTGGTCAAGAGCCATGTTGAAATCACGGAACTGCAGATGGAAGGAATTGTTCATCTGCTTCAAAAATTCCTCGGAAATATCCCGGATGGCATCCTCCTGGCATCTGGTCACAGAAGCCACCAGCATATCCAGAGAATCATTCATCTTCTGGAAGGTAGGGGTAATGACCTTCTCAAAGCTGTCTGCCATCTGAACGGAAAACTGCTCTGCCATCTGCTTCATGGCACTTGTCTGCAGCTTCTGGCTTGCAAGAAGCAGGTTCCTGGATTCATTCTCCGCAGTAGGCATTACACAGGAGTGGAATTTCTCAAGGAATGCCTGCAGTTCCTCTGTCATGGAAGAATATTCTCCCTTCATGCCAAAGGTGTATACAATGGAAAAAGAAATACCATAAATAGAGGTAAGGAACGCTACCTTAATACCTTCTACCAGCGCTGCCACAGAGGAAGTCATGGCGCTGTAGTCTGTGGGCTGGAAATCACGAAGTCCCCATACCAGACCCAGGAAGGTTCCCAGAATACCGATGCTGGTGAAAATATCCGGCACCATCTCCAGAAGCTTCTTGTGGATGTGGATATCCAGCTCGTCCTCGTTGATAAACTCCTCGATATCTCCAAGACCTTCCTTACTGTTGTTGATGCTGTCTGTGAAGCTGTCCATCTTCTGGTCCAGATATTTATCATCAAACAGCTCTCCTAAGTAAGTGAGATTCTTCGGGTCGGTCTTGCCCGGAGTCTTGAACATGCTGTTCAGTTCTTCTACTGCCCTGTGAAATGCAGAGCCAAGATTGTTCATGCGGAACATTCCGCCGAACATTGCGACCATGTACAGTACTGCGATCACTGCCAGGAATACGAAATTGTAAATGGTGGATGATACATTTCCTCTGCCTGCGTATAATGTCAGCGCAGTGGTACCTGCAAGGACCGCAACAAACAATACAGAATGTGTTATTTTTTTCTTCATTGTCTGCCTCCCCATGTTTAATTTTGATGTTAGGGTCAAAAGATCTTTTGACCTTTTGACCCTGATATCATCATATATTGTGAATTATAGTATATTTTTATCATAATATCACAATTTTCTAATAATAACAAGTCACCGGGAATAATTTACATTACTATGGATAAAATACCCGGTCAAAAAGAATACCCCTGTCCGACAAAAAGGCCTGTTTGACTGCCTTTTCACATAGACAAGGGTATTATAGCACATCACATATTCTCAGGCGTAAACCTTATCTTCCTCCAGGAATCTGGCTTTGCCGTCTTTTACTTCTACTAAATTGATGCTGCAGTTGGGCGGCACACAGCCATGCCAGAAATGTTCCGGATCCTGATACAGATTCTGAAGCAGCGCCCTTACCGCACAGCCGTGGGAAGACACAAGCACGGTCTTATCTGCCAGAGAAGGATCCGTGGTTTTCTCCACCCAGAAATCTCTGGTCCGCTTCAGCACATCCTGAATATTTTCCCCATTGTTGGGGCGTGGGAATTTCAGAGGATCCTTGAAAAACAGATCAAATTCTCCGCAGTCTGACTCCATGGCATCATCTTTTCGCATCACATGGCCTTCCAGATCTCCGAAATTAATCTCCTGAATCCGCGCATCCGGTATGGTAGGAATCTCCCTTCCTCCAAGTACCAGAGCGGCTGTCTGTCTTGCCCGGGTAAGAGGACTTGTGAAGCAGATGTCAAAATCCACATCCAGTAACGCCTCTCCCGTCTTTTTCGCAAGGTCGATTCCCTCCTGTGCAAGAGGGATATCTGCTGACCCCTGGGCCTTATGCAGGTGGTTCCAGGGAGTCAGCCCATGTCTTATCACATATAAAAGCATCAGCTTCTCAACTCGATTCCAAGTCCTTCCAGACCATTTAAGATTTTCTTCATTGCTGCAGAAATCTCGCTCTCCTCCAGAGTCTTGTCATGATCACGGAATACAAGGGCATAAGCCATAGACTTGTAGCCGCCTCTGATCTGGCTTCCTTCGTAGATATCAAACAGCTGATAGCTCTCCAGGATCTTTCCGCCGCGCTGTGCAAGAATGTCTTCGATCTGTCCTGCAAGAACGTGCTTCGGAACCAGCATACTGATGTCACGGGTTACAGCCGGATATTTGGCAATTCCTGTGAACTTGTGGTTGAAGTTTGCAAACTCCAGAACTGTCTTGATATCGATCATTGCAATATATGCACGGTCGCCGATTCCGTAATTGTCAGCAACCAGCGGATGAACCTCTCCAAGATATCCCACAACAGTGCCTTCATAGATCATGTTGGCCTGTCTTCCAGGATGAAGGAACGGCTTCTTGCTTGCAGGATCATATTCCATTTTCTTCTTCATGCCGATCTTTTCGAAGAACTCCTCGCAAACACCCTTCATGTCAAAGAAATCACCGTTTCCGTACATTCCAAGTGTGAACATGGTTCTCTCATCCGGCAGCTCTGTAAGAGGCAGAGCCTTTGGCAGATAAACATTTCCAAGCTCGTACAGGCGAACGTCTTTGTTTCTTCTGTTGTAGTTGGTTGCAAGGGAAGAAAGCATTCCGTTCAGGGTGCTGGTACGCATGATGCTGTAGTCCTCACCAAGCGGATTGCTGATGGTGATCACCTGGCGGAGCATATCATCCTCCGGGATTCTTAACTTGTCAAATACCTTCGGGCTTTCGAAGGAGTAGGTCATGCCCTCGGAAAATCCGCAGTACTCTGCAATGTCTCTTGCAATGTTCTCAATGCGAAGCTTAAATGGCATTTTTCCTGCGGTAGCTTCACCAGACGGTAAAGTAGTCGGGATCTTGTCATATCCGTAGAAA
>CAVJRB010000047.1:5982-8388 GCA_963651655.1 bacterium
GTGGATATCCTGACGGAAGGTAGGTGCTACGATCTCATTTGTCTCCTCATCATAAGCAAGCTCAATTTTTGCAAGGTAGCCAAGCATCTCTTCTTTGGAAAGGTTGGTTCCAAGAAGTCCGTTGATGCGGTCTGGCTCAAATTTCACACGGGACGGCTCGCTTACTTTGTTGCAGATGTCAACCATTCCTCCAACAACCTCGCCGGCGCCAAGCTCTTCCATCAGCTGGCAGGCTCTGTCGATTGCGGCTTTTGCGTTGTTTGGATCAAGGCCTTTCTCGAATTTACCGGAAGCATCTGTACGAAGTCCGATTCTCTTGGAGGAAAGTCTGATATTGGTTCCGTCGAAGCATGCTGCCTCGAAAAGAACGGTGTGCACATTGTCTGTGATCATGGAATTCTCGCCGCCCATGATACCAGCGATTCCAACCGGCTTCTCGCCGTCGCAGATCATCAGCACGTTCTCATCCATGGTACGCTCCTGGCCGTCAAGAGTGACGAATTTCTCGCCCTCGCCAGCACAGCGGACAACGATCTCATGGTTTGCAATGGTGTCAAGGTCGTAAGCGTGCATTGGCTGTCCGAACTCTTCCATTACGTAGTTTGTAATATCAACCAGGTTGTTGATCGGGCGGATTCCGTTGGAAGCCAGGCAGCGCTGCATCCATTTCGGGGACGGTCCAATCTTTACATTTTTTACCACTCTTGCACAGTAACGCGGGCAAAGCTCCGGTTTCTCTACGGTTACTTTCACGTAGTCGGATGCTTTCTCATCGTTTCCTGTTGCCTTTACTTCCGGCGGGCAGAATTTCTTGCCGAAGGTAGCGGCTGCTTCTCTTGCGATTCCAAGAACGCCGTAGCAGTCTACACGGTTGGAAGTAATCTCATATTCAAATACAACGTCGTCAAGTCCAAGTGCCTTGATCGCACTCTCGCCCACAACTGCATCTTCCGGGAAAATATAAATTCCGTATTCCGGAGCTTCCGGATACATGTCACGGTTGCTTCCCAGTTCTTCAATGGAACACATCATACCGTTTGACGGAACTCCGCGAAGCTTGCCTGCTTTGATCTTGATTCCGCCAGGTGTCATTTTGCCGTCATGGCCGCCTGCTACACGTCCGCCGTCCAGAACAACCGGAACCTTGTCTCCTTCTTTTACATTTGGTGCACCGGTTACGATCTGAATGGTCTCGCTGCCGATATTTACCTGGCAGATGATCAGCTTATCAGCATCCGGGTGCTTCTCGATCTTCTCAATCTGTCCGATGACAATTTTGTCAAGGTCTGCGTCAAGTTTGGTAAATCCCTCTACCTTTGTGCCTGACAGGGTCATTGCATCTGTATATTCCTGTGCGGTCACATCAAGATCCGGCACATACATTTTCATCCAAGATAATGAAGTATTCATTTATTTAATCCTCTTCTCACTTTTTATTTATTAGAGCCTTTTTCAAACATGCTCTAGAACTGTTTCAGGAAACGGATATCGTTCTCATAAAGCAGGCGCATGTCATCGATCTCATATTTCAGAAGGGCGATACGCTCAAGACCTACACCGAATGCAAAGCCTGTGTACTCATCCGGGTCAATGCCGCACATGCGAAGTACGTTTGGATGAACAGTTCCGCAGCCAAGGATTTCAATCCAGCCGGAGCCTTTACAGAAACGGCAGCCTTTTCCGCCGCACTTGAAGCAGGAAACGTCAACCTCTGCACTCGGCTCTGTGAATGGGAAGTGGTGCGGTCTGAATTTAGTCTTTGTCTCAGGTCCGAAAAGCTCTTTGGCAAATACTTCCAGAGTTCCTTTCAGGTCTGCAAAGGTAATGTTCTTGTCAATAACAAGTCCCTCGATCTGATGGAAGGATGGAGAATGGGTTGCATCCACCTCATCAGAACGGAATACACGTCCAGGTGCGATCATACGGATTGGCAGCTTGCCTTTCTCCATGGTACGGGCCTGTACCGGGGAGGTCTGGGAACGAAGAAGGATGGAATCATTGATAAAGAAAGTATCCTGCTCGTCTCTTGCCGGATGGTTCTCCGGAATGTTCAGTTTGGTGAAGTTGTAGTCTGCATACTCAACCTCAGGTCCTTCTACAACCTCATAACCCATTCCGATGAAAATACGCTCCACCTCTTCCAGGGCAATGCTGTTGGGATGACGATGACCGATTCTGGATTTCTTTGCAGGAAGAGTTACGTCGATGACCTCGGCTTTCATTTTCTCTTCTCTGACTGCTTCCTCTAATTTCTGTCTGGATTCTTCCAGAAGACCCTCGATCTTGGCTCTTGTCTCATTTACAAGCTGTCCTACCTTCGGTCTTTCTTCCGGTGATACGTCCTTCATTCCTTTTAAGATTGCGGTCAGTTCACCTTTTTTTCCAAGATATGCAACGCGCACATCG
>CAVJRB010000048.1:0-14838 GCA_963651655.1 bacterium
ATCTCACACCGTATGGATGAGATCAAAACGATCACAGACCGTGTAACAGTCATGCGAGATGGTGGTTACGTAGGAACCCTCATCACAAAAGACAGTACAAAAGAAGATATCATCAACATGATGGTTGGTCGTGTTATTTATGAGGATCCGAAGCAGGAGAGTGCAGTTCCGGCAGATGCACCGGTAGTTCTGAAGGTTGAGCACCTGAACGCAGGCAAGATGGTTCAGGATGTAAGCTTTGAGCTGAGAAAAGGTGAGATCCTTGGTTTCTCAGGACTGATGGGTGCAGGACGTACCGAAACAGCCAGAGCACTGTTCGGAGCAGATCCGAAGCAGAGTGGTAAGATCTCCGTTATGGGTAAAGACGGTCAGCTTCATGAGGTGACTATCAACAGCCCGCAGGATGCTGTTAAATATGGTATCGGTTATCTGTCTGAGGACAGAAGAAGATATGGTGTTGTTGTTCAGAAATCTGTAACAGAGAACACCACACTGGCTACAATGGAAGAATACTGTAATGGTTTATTCATCAATAAAGCCAAAGAGAAACAAGTCACAGAAAAGTATGTCAAAGAGCTGGCAACCAAGACTCCTACCACAGATCAGCTGGTTGTAAACCTTTCCGGTGGTAATCAGCAGAAGGTTGTTATTGCAAAATGGCTTACCCGTGACAGTGAGATCCTGATCTTCGACGAGCCTACAAGAGGTATTGACGTTGGTGCGAAGAACGAGATCTACAAATTAATGAGCAGACTTGCAGCAGAAGGAAAATCCATTATCATGATTTCTTCTGAGATGACTGAGATTCTCCGAATGAGTGACCGTATCATCATCATGTGCGAAGGTAAAGTGACAGGAAATATTGATATTTCCGAAGCAACACAGGAGCGCATCATGGATAAGGCTACACGGAATATCGATTAAGGAGGACGTCATGACTAAGAAGAAAAAAAGTATTTTAAGTGATCAGAGATTTATTGTTTTGCTGGTTATCATTGCACTGTCCGCTGTATTCTCCTTTATGAGTAAGGAGTTCAGACAGTATACAACATTGTTAAGTATGTTGGATTTCTCATACTATGATCTTCTGATGGCAATCGGTGTTACCTTCCCGCTTATCACTGGAGGTGTAGATCTGTCAATCGGAACTGGTATGGTATGTTACGCACTGATCGGCGGAACACTTGTAAGAAGCAATAATGTTCCAGTTGCAGTAGCAATGCTGCTGTGCGTATTACTTGGAATCGCAATCGGCGCACTGAATGGTGTCCTTATCGGTATCATGAACCTGCCGCCATTCCTTGCTACACTTTGTACCTGTATGATTACCCGTGGTGCCGGTTCTCTTTGCAGTGCTACACCGTGGCCGACCCTGACTCAGCCAGGCGGATGGTTCCATTCCATCTTTAAGCTGACAATCGGTACTGGAAGAAGCGCTTCCCGTTACCCGATCGGTTTCATCTGGATGATCCTTCTGGTAATCCTGATGGAGTTCGTTCTGAATCACACCAAATTCGGACGCTACACCATCGCAATCGGTTCCAACAAAGAAGCAGCAGCTCTTTCCGGAATCAACGTTAAGTTCTATCATGTAATGGTATATGTAGTTTGCGGTCTGTTCACAGGACTTGCAGCTATCGCATATGCAGCAGTAACTCCTACTGTACAGCCTGGTACAGGTGCCGGACTTGAGATGGACGCAATCGGCGGTGTATTCGTCGGCGGTGTTGCAGCTTCCGGTGGATATGGCTCAGTAGTAGGAACCCTGGTTGGTATTTTCGTAATCATGCTGCTGAAGACCGGTCTTCCATATATCGGACTTCAGGCAAACTGGCAGCAGATTATTACAGGTATCGTACTGATCGTAGCAGTACTCATCGATATCCTGAAAGAGAAAAAGGGTGCACACTAAGTAAAAGAATTCAGATCAGCTGAGCAGTCAGCTGGTCTGGAATAAAAAATTTCATAAAACTTCATAATGTATGTGAAGCGTCAGAGAGTGTACTGGCGTATCATCATAAAAAAACTATATAATTTATTTTAAGGAGGAAGTAGTAATATGAAAGCAAAAAAGGTTATGGCATTAGTTCTCTGTGCAGCAATGGTATCTGGTTTAGCAGCAACAACTGTTATGGCAGCTCCGGAAGATCAGTTTGAAGGTCTTACAGCTAACGAAGCTTATGAGTTCCCAATGATGGTTAAATCCTTCCAGTCTACATACTGGGAAGCAGCTATGAAAGGTATGGATCAGGCTGCAGAAGAATTAGGCGTTACCTATACAGCACAGGGACCGAACAGTGAGTCCGATATCGCTGACCAGGTTAACATGATCAACACCGCAATCGCAGCTAACCCAGTTGGATTAGGACTTGCAGCTTGCGATACCTCTTCTGTACAGGAAGCTCTTCAGTCCTGCGTTGACAAGGGAATCCCGGTTGTAACATTCGATACAGGTATCTCTGATGCTCCAGAAGGCGCAATCGTTTGCGAAGTTTGCACAGATAACAATCAGGCTGGTGAAGTAGCAGCTGAGAATATGTATCCGGCAATCAAAGACGTTATCGCTAATGCTGACGGACAGGTTATCATCGGTGAGGTTAACCAGGATGCTACAGCTCTTAACATCCAGCAGCGTGGTTTAGGATTCATCAATAAGATGATCGAGCTGGTTAAAGCTGATGGCAAGACCGTTGCAGTTAAAGGTAACGAGTTCTATGTAAACGCAGCAGAAGGTGCTGACGCTGAAGAAGCTGACGCAGACGTTGTAATCCAGATTGCTGTTCCGGCACAGACAACTGTAGAGCTTTGCTCCACAGAGGCTCAGGCTATCCTTTCCCAGGAAAACTGCATCGCTATCTTCGGTTCCAACCAGGTTTCCGCAGAGGGTGTTCTCGCAGCTAACGCTAACCTGAACGTTCTTGGTTCTGACGCAGCAGCAGGCGATGTTATCGGTGTTGGTTTCGACGCTGGTTCTATCATTAAAGCAGCTGTAACAGACGGCACATTCCTTGGTGCAGTTACACAGTCTCCTCTGATGATGGGCTACTATGCAATCTACGCTCTGACAGCAGCAGCTAACGGACAGGAGCTTGAGGATGTTCCTACAGCTGGTTACTGGTATGACGCTTCCAACATCGACGCTGACGACATCGCTCCAAACCTTTATGACTAATTAAAAAGTGAAGAGACGACACAACGTCCAATGTTTGCAGGCATTTGAACTGTGAATAAAACAGACCCCCGGGGCAATGCCCTGGGGGTTTTCTGCTACAAGAGCAGAAATAGCAAACTTTATTTGCAAGACAGAATCAGTATTTGCAAATAAGGACACTTTTTTTGACAAACAAGGGTCTTATATATTGATGAATCCTATTGTAATATGGTATCATCAAATATGAAGGGCGACTGTGTGAGGAGCGTAAGATCACACTTTATCAGTGAACAGTAACAATCACACAGCGCGAACGTACATATTGAGGAGGTTTTATAAAATGGCAAAGTATTATTTAGCAGTAGACATCGGTGCTTCAAGCGGAAGACTGATCCTGGGACATCTTGAGAATGGCAAGATGGAGCTGGAAGAGGTTCATCGTTTTGAGAACGGAATGGTAAAGAAAGACGGTGAGCTTTGCTGGGAGTTCGACAGACTTTTCCAGGAAATCAAGAACGGTCTTAAGAAATGTAAAGAGATCGGTAAGATCCCGGTAAGCATGGGAGTGGATACCTGGGGCGTTGACTTTGTGCTGATGGACAAGGATGACAAGGTTCTTGGAAACACCGTTGGATACCGTGACCATAGAACAGAGGGAATGGATGAGGAAGTTTACAAGACCATCTCTCTGGAGGATCTTTACGCACGTACCGGAATCCAGAAAGCAATTTTCAACACTGTATATCAGCTGATGGCAGTGAAGAAGAAACATCCGGAGTACTTAGAGCAGGCAGAGACCATGCTTCACGTACCGGATTATTTCCATTATCTTCTCACAGGCAAGAAGACCTGCGAGTACACAGAGGCAACTACCGGACAGCTGGTAAGCCCTGAGACCAAGGATTGGGATTATGAGCTGATCGACATGCTTGGATATCCGAGAAAAATGTTCCAGAAGCTGATCATGCCGGGAACAAGCATCGGACACTTCACTGAGGAAGTGAAAGCAGAAGTTGGATTTGACGTAGAGGTTGTAGCACCTGCTACACACGATACCGGATCCGCAGTACTTGCAGTTCCTGCAAATGATGACGACTTTATCTACATCAGCTCCGGAACATGGTCTCTTATGGGTCTTGAAAGAGAAAAAGCAGACTGCTCCAAGAAGAGCTGTGAGATGAACCTGACCAACGAGGGAGGCTATGCAGGAAGATTCCGTTATCTGAAAAACATCATGGGTCTTTGGATGATCCAGTCCGTTCGTCATGAATTCGATGACAAATACGGATTCGCAGAGATCTGCCAGATGGCAGAGGAAGCAAAAGACTTCCCATCCAGAGTAGATGCCAATGACGAGTGCTTCCTTTCCCCTGACAACATGACAGAGGAAGTGAAGGATTACTGCCGCAGAACCGGACAGAAGGTTCCGGAGACATTAGGCGAGATCGCAACCGTAATCTACACCAGCCTTGCTGAGTGCTATGCAAAGACAGCCAAGGAACTGGAAGAGATGACAGGCAGAACCTACAGCCGTATCCACGTAGTAGGCGGCGGTTCCAATGCAGGCTACCTCAATGAACTGACAGCTAAGGCAACTGGCAAGGAAGTTCATGCTGGTCCTGGAGAAGCAACCGCAATCGGCAACATTACCGCTCAGATGTTAAAAGCAGAAGAGTTTAAATCAATCGAAGAGGCTCGTACTACAATCCATGAGTCCTTCGGAATCAAAGTATATCAGGCTTAATCAGCCTAAATATATCAAATAAAACAGGAGGTACTACTATGTTAGTAAACACAAAAGCAAAAGTTGGTGTATTTTCTATTGCTTTAGGAGCATATCTGCCTCAGTTCCCGTCACTGGTACCTGAGTTTGAAGCTCAGTACGAGGCATTTAAGAAAACAATTCCGGATACTGTAGAGATCATCGATGGAGGAATGGTAACAACCAAAGAGCAGGCTATGGTTGCAGGAGATAAATTCCGTGCAGCAGACGTTGACCTTGTTTTCCTTCAGATGCTGACCTACGCTACATCCTACAATATGCTGCCGGCAATCCGTGACCTTGACGTTCCGGTTGTCCTGGTAAACGTTCAGAAGCTGAAAGCTCTGGATTATGATCATACAGACATTGCTACCTGGCTTGGTGAAGGCTATGCCTGCGGTGCTGTTGGAGAAGCTGTTGCTGACCTTGAGAGAGCCGGCAAGAGACACGCTGTTATCACAGGTGTTGTAGAAGGCGGAGATCCAGGCGTTCAGGCTGAGATCGAAGACTGGTGCAAGGCTGCTCAGGTAAGAAGAAGATTCCGTGACACCAACATTGCACAGATCGGAAGACCTTACCCAGGTATGATGGACCTTTACATTGATGAGACCAACCTGTACAACAGAATGTTCCTCTACACCAAACAGTTCGACTGGGAGAAGATGTGGGCAATCGCTGATGATATCACAGATGAGGACGCAATCCGTGCAAAAGCTCAGGATATCCTTGACACCTTCGATATTGAAGGCGGCGGAACAATCGAGAAAGTATGGGATATGGCCAAATACGTTGTAGCATTTGAGAAATGGGTAAAAGACGAGCATCTTGGAATGATCGCTTCCCATTACGACGGATTTGCACAGGGCAAGGCTGGTGTCCTTGACAGTATGCTGATCCCGGCATTCTCCATGCTGATCAAACAGGGTACTGCATGTGCTGTTGAGGGTGACATGAAGGTTGCCATGGCAATGAGTATTCTAAAAACAATTTCCGGTACCGGCCAGCTTTCCGAGATGTACTCCATCGACTTCAACGATGACATCTGCATTATCGGTCATTCCGGAAGCGGTGATGCTGACATCTCCGACAAGAAGCCAACCATGAAGATCGTACCAGTATTCCACGGCAAAACAGGCGGCGGATATCTGACACAGTTCTATCCATACACAGGCCCGGTTACCTATCTTGCAATTACACAGGATGCTGACGGACACTTCAAATTCGTTGTTGCTGAGGGCATCAACGAGGAAGGACCGATCCTTTCCTTCGGTGATACCAACATGAGAACACGTTTCACATGCGGCGCAAGAGAGTTTGTAAACCGTTGGAGCGAAGCAGGCCCGACACATCATATGGCTGCTGCAACAGGAAGACATATCGATACTCTTCTGAAAGTTGCCAAGATCTTCAACATTCCGGTTGATATCGTAACAAGATAATTGCGGTAATAATAAGACCATCCTATGGTTTTGTACACATATTCATATTCAGCGAAAGGGAGAGCCTGCGGACTCTCTCTTTTGCTGTCCTGAAAAAATTGCCCTGGAAGCTTTCTCCCAGGGCAGTTATCATTTCGTCTCTGTATTTAGTTGTTTCTCTGAAATCCCATCCTTCTTTGCGGGAAAACGAATCTGCACTTCTGTTCCAGATCCAAGCTTGCTGGAATAGGAAAGTCCGTACTGGTCTCCATAGAGAACCTGAAGCCGTCTGTGCGTATTGTATATGGCAATGTTGGTTCCGCCGGAAACGCTGGTTCCCTCACCGGAAAGGATCACAGGCAGCTTATCCGGCGCAATTCCCACACCGTCGTCAGAAATGAGAAGAACCACATCCTTATCCTCCATCCATCCGGTAAGAACAATGGTGCCGGACTTGGTTGGCGTCTCCAGAATACCGTGAAGCACTGCGTTTTCCACAACCGGCTGCAGGGTAAGCTTGGGAATCTGGTATTCCATCAGCTCATCCGGAATATCCGAAATAAAGGAAATGCTGTCGTGATAACGCATGTTCTGCAGATGCACATAGATAGAAACATGTTCCTCTTCTTTGGCAATGGTGCTGATTCCCTTTTTGCGGCTTAAGGTCAGCTTGTAGAAACGGGAAAGGCTCTGCACCGCGTTGCACACCTCGGAAGTACGTCCCTGATGCGCCATCCAGTTGATCATATCCATGGTGTTGTAAAGAAAATGAGGATTGATCTGTGCCTGCAGGGAATTAAACTCCGCAATGCGAAGATCCTCCGCAGCCTGTGCCTGCTTTTCCATCAGCTGGTTCATCTTGCGGGTCATATAGTTGTAGGTGTCGATCAGATCACCAATCTCATCGTGGGCATCCGGGCTGTCCATGGGAACTGGCGGCCCGTGCCGTACCGTACGCATCTGGCTGATGACAGAAGAAATTCGTCCGGTAATAGATTTGGACAGGGTGCTTGCCAGGAAAAAGGCCAGGGCCAGCACTGCAATATAAATAGCCAGGAACTGAAGCACCAGAATGTTGCTCTGCGTGATCAGCGGCTGGGAAGGAAGGACCGTCACCATAAACCATCCGGGCTGTCGGATTCGGTAAAATCCCACGTACACGGTCTTTCCCAGAATTTCCTGCTCCACATAGCTGTTGGAAGACATATAGGATTCCATGATCTTGTCGTAATCCAGCCAGTAAATTCCAGCAAGGGAATCGCTGGAAGCAGATACCAGGTTGTTTCGCTCATTCATAATATAGGAAACGCTGCCGTCCAGAGTGAGATTTTCCGACAAAATCTGGTTGAAATCATAGCCAGAGTAGTAAACCGCTATGTAAGCATCATAGGTTCCGCTGTCATAGATCACAGAAGCATGGGTAATGTAGGCCTGGTCTCCGTATGCTTTCTTTTCCTGGGCTCCAAGATAAAAGGAAGGACAGAACAGCTGGGCTGCCCGGGTTCCTCTGAAAATTCCGTACCAGTAGGTTCCCTTTGCCTGTTCCAGAGAAAGGAAGGTATCCTTCAGATGATCAGAATTCAAAAACGCGTCCACATCAGCTGAGGCTTCCTTTGGAACCTCCATATAAATTTTTACATTGGTCACAGGTGTGTCCTGGGTCAGCTGCCTGATCCGGTATGAAAAATCCGCTGCGTCCTCAGACTCTGCCAGATCCGAAAAGGAATCGGTTATGGTATTTTTGAAAAGAGTCTGATAAAAATCCAGAGAAGAGATTTCCGTGCTCACATCCAGGATCTTCTGGAGAGATTCCTCGATCAGCGGCGCCGTCTGTGCAGAGCGGTCCTGTTCCTGGCGGATGGTATAGGAAACCACCATGTCATAGGCATTTCCATAGAAAAAGAAAATAATGGCAATTGCAGGAATTGCCACGATCACAAGAAGTACCAGGGTGAACTTGGACTGCAGGTTCAGATCCTGGTACCATTGCTTGATTGTCCGCAAAGTTCGTTCCCCCTTTCTGTCAGCTCATTTTCTCTCTGTACTCAGAGGGGGAAAATCCGGTATACTTCTTGAAGCTCTTTCCGAAGTAATTGCCATCACTGTAGCCTACCCGGGAAGAGATGTCTGCGATCTTATATCTGGGGTCGGAGAGCAGCTGCTTGGCTTTTTCCATGCGGAACTCCGTAAGATACTGATTCAGAGTCTGTCCGGTCTCATTTTTAAAGAAGGTACACACATAGGAAGTGGACAAAAATACATGGTCGCTGATATCCTTCACAGACAAGGTCTCATTCATGTACTTCTGGCTGATGTAATCCTTGATCATGAAAATTGTGGAGTTTTCTTCCGCTGTATTGTCCACAGCCTGGAAAAAGGCCTCTGTTTTGCGGACCAGCTTCTGATGGAGTTCGCCAAATGAGAAAATTTTCTCAAGGGCATCAATCAGATTTTCCTGTTTGTCAGAAAGGGTCAGCTTCAGCTGCCGCGCCGCTTCCTCCAGGGAACGGAAGAGCTTGTAATACAGATCCTTTGCCTGATTGGGAAGAATATTCTGGTTGCGTCCAAAGTATGCCATAAGCTTATCCAGAAAAAGAGTGGTTCCCTCCTGATCCTTGGCTGTGAGAAGGGTAAGAAGCTCATGTTCCGGATGGGCAGGAAGCTCCGGCTTGTTCCAGTCAGACGGTGCTTCATGGAATGGAGACAGGAAGGTTCCGGCCGGGAAAAAGAAGCTGTTCTGCAGCAGGATGACCGCGGAGGTATAGGACTGATAAGCCTTGGAAATGCCCGTCAGGGTGTCCCCCGCCGCAATGCAGAAGCGGGAATAGCGGGAATAAAGCTTGCAGAAGAACTCCTCGATGCTTTTCCTGGCGGCAGGACCGGGAGCCGGGCCAAACAGGAAATAAACCATATACTGCACGCGCTTTTCCGCAAAAATACAATCTATATGGAAAGTTTTCAGAAATTCCCGCACAGACATGTACATGGCACCAGCTTCATTAATAGGAAGGTCTTCTTCCGTTTCTGTTTTCAGAACAATGGCAGTAAAGCTGGTAGACGGGCTTATGGAAAGGGAAAGCTCTGCCAGCAGCTGGTCAATGTTTTCTTTTGCGTGAGCGTAAGGCTGGGTAAGCAAAAGGGCCAGGCGTGAGGCGCTTTCCATGGAATGGATGGACTCGTTGTGTCTGGTCCGCTTCCTTTCCAGGCAAAGATCTCTGGCCTCGATCACAGCATCCTGGATTTCCAGAGGGTCCAGAGGCTTCTCAATATAGTTGACTGCCTTTAACTTAATGGCAGCCTTCAAATATTCCTTATCTGAGTATCCGCTCATAAAAACCGGAACCACATCGGGAAGAATGGCCTCTAACTGCTCCAGCATCTGGATTCCGTCAAGCCGGGGCATGCGCACATCGCACAGGATAATATCCGGCTTATGCATGCGTGCCATTTCCAGGCCGTTCATGCCGTCATCCGCCTGAAGTACTTCATCGATTCCGATAGACTGCCAGTCTATAGAAGAGATCACACCCACACGGGTCAGTTCTTCGTCATCTACGATTAGTAATTTCATGATAAAACTCCTTTTAAGGGTGAAAATGCATGTATCTATCATATCACAATTATATCTAAAATACGAGACGCAAACCGCCTGGTTTTGTGGAAAATTCATTTGCCAGTGGAAAATTTTACCCATTAAGTGGAAAATATTTTACCCTGTTTCAAAATATTTTCCCATTTCCAAACAAATTGCCTAATGATAGAATAGAACCAGATCAAGAAAGGGAGGAGAAAAAGCCGTGTCTGAATATGTTCTTGAATTAAAAGGCATTACGAAAATTTTCCCCGGCGTAAAAGCACTGAACAACGTACAGTTCCAGTTAAAACCTGGCGAAGTTCACGCACTGATGGGCGAAAACGGTGCAGGTAAATCTACCTTCATTAAAGTAATTACCGGTGTACATAAAGCAGAAGAAGGCGAAATGTACCTGTTTGGCCAGAAAGTGGATTTCAAAGGACCTAAGGATGCACAGGAAGCAGGAATCGCAGCTGTTTACCAGCACCCAACATCCTATCCGCACTTAACCGTGGCCGAGAATATTTTTATGGGACATGAGATTAAGAAGAATCACATGATCCAGTGGAAAGCAATGAATGAGGAAGCCAACAAGCTTCTGAAACAGCTGAATGCAGACTTCGATTCTACAGCTGAGATGGGAACCTTAAGTGTTGCCCAGCAGCAGATGGTCGAGATCGCCAAGGCATTATCCACAAATGCAAAGATCGTCATCCTGGATGAGCCTACCGCATCTCTTACAAAGAGAGAATCCGAGGAGCTCTACAGAATCGTAGATCAGTTAAGAGAAAAAGGAGTTTCCATTATCTTCATTTCCCATCGTTTTGAGGATATGTACCGTCTGGCAAGCCGAGTTACCGTATTCCGTGACTCCCAGTACATTGGTACCTATGATGTAGATGGAATCACCAATGCAGACCTGATCAAAGCCATGGTTGGCCGTGAGATCAAGGATCTGTTCCCGAAACCGGAAGTTAAGATCGGTGATGAGATGCTTCGTATCGAGCACTTATCCCGTACCGGATATTTCAAAGATGTTTCCTTCAATGTACACGCTGGCGAGATCGTAGGCCTTACAGGTCTGGTTGGTGCAGGACGTACAGAGGTTATGGAAAGCGTCTGTGGAATCACCAATCCAGATGAAGGAAAGGTTTATCTGGAAGGCAAGGAAGTACATATCAAACAGCCGTCTGACGCAATGGAGAAAGGAATCATCCTTCTTCCTGAGGACCGTCAGAAAGAAGGCCTGATCATGAGCTGGGGACTTGGAAGAAACGTAACACTTCCGACCATCAGCAAATATGCAAAGAAAGGCTTCAATGACGAGAAGGCAGAAAGAGATCTTTCCAAGAGACTTCTTGAGGAAGTTGATACAAAGGCAGTGGATATTTTCCAGCCTGCAAGCTCTCTGTCAGGTGGTAACCAGCAGAAGGTTGTAGTTGCCAAGGCACTTAGCCAGGAAATGAAGGTTGTCATCATGGACGAGCCTACCAAAGGTGTTGACGTTGGTGCTAAGGCTGAGATCTATGCAATCATGGGCGACCTTGCAAAGAAAGGCTACGCGATCATTCTGATTTCTTCTGAAATGCCTGAGATCCTTGGAATGGCTGACCGAATCGTTGTAATGTGCAACGGACGCAAGACTGGTGAGCTTGGCCGCGGAGAAGCAACTCAGGAGATGATCCTTGAGCTGGCTATGGAGAAAGGTACATCAGGAAAGGGGGCAGCTAAATAATGGAAAAGAAATCTTTCATGAAAAAGCTGACAGGTTCCCGTGAAGCACTGCTTGCAGTGATCCTGGTTCTGCTTTTCGTAGTAATTACAATCATCAGCCCGTCATTCCTTACATTTAAGTCTCTGACGGATATGCTGAAAAACAATGCCGTAACAATGGTAATGTCACTTGGTATGCTGTGCGTTATGCTGGTAGGCGGAATCGATATTTCCATTATGTCTACACTGGCACTGACTGGTATGTCAATTGGTATGCTTCTGAAATATGACCACATTTCCAGTACTTTCCTGGCATTTGTGATCGCACTGGCAATCGGAATCGCATGCGGCTTCCTGGTAGGTCTTGTAATCTCCAGAGCTGATGTTCCTCCGATCATCGCAACAATGGGCTTCATGTACATTTACCGTGCAATGGGATATCTTGTTTCCCACAACGGTGAATGGGCAAGTGCAGCAGCCCTTGGTAAATTTAAAGATTTTGCAACAACAAAATTCCTGGGAATGAGCCTTGTAATCTGGGTGATCATCTTCTGTTATGCAGTATTCTTCGTATTCATGAAGTGGACAACACTTGGAAGAAGAATCTACGCAGTAGGAAGCAACCCAAGTGCAGCTGAGGTTTCCGGTATCAATGTAAAGAACATTAAGCTTCTTGTTTACACCATCATGGGTCTTCTTGCCGGTCTTGGCGGAGCCCTTCAGGTTTCCATTTACGCCTCCGCAATGCCTGATATGCAGCAGGGCGGTGAGATGGATGTTATCGCAGCCTGTGTTATCGGCGGTGTAAGCATGAGCGGTGGACGCGGTACTGTACTTGGTGCATTACTTGGTTCTTTAATCCTTGCAACAATCGCGAAAGCACTTCCGCTGATCCCATTCTTCGATCAGCTGTGGCTGAACACGATCAAGGGTGTTATCATTCTTGTCGTAGTTGTTGTAAACATTGTTTTACAGCGTACAGCTGACAAAAACGCATTAAAGGGAAGGGAGATGTAATCATGGCTGGAAAATCTGGAAGAAGTATTAACAACGTGCCGAAAAGCCCCGTAAAACAGATGATCTTCAGCTGGGAAGGCATTCTGGTACTCCTGTTTATTGCAGTAAATATTTTCTGTGCAAACTTTTCTGAGTTCTATAATTTGAAGAGCTTGCTCCGTCAGATGCCTGTTTATCTGGCAGAAATCTTCTTGATGCTGCCGATGGCATACATTCTGGTACTTGGCGAGATCGATATTTCTGTAGGTGCGATCGTTTGCCTTTCTGCAACAATGAGCTGTATCGTATCCAATACAGGCGCACCATTTATCGTAGTAATCCTTGCGGCTCTTCTTGTTGGAACTGTATGCGGTGCAGTAAACGCATTGGTTCTTACACAGTTTGAGGAACTGCCTCCGATGATCGTAACACTTGCAACACAGATCATCTTCAGAGGTATCGCAGAAATCATTCTTGGAAACGGCGGAAGTATTTCCGTAACTAATACAGAAGGCTTCTCTGCACTTGGTGGAAAAGTAGGACGTATTCCTTACATCCTTTTCCTGGTTCTGATCCTTGGAATCATTGCAGCAGTTATCCTTGGCAAATGTACCTTCGGACGCAGAGTATATGCAATCGGTACCAACCGTCTTGCAGCTTACTACTCAGGAATCCATGTACAGAAGATCCGTTTCATTATCTACACCCTGATGGGAACTATTTCCGGTCTGTGTGCACTGTTCCTGATCTCTTCCTCATTTGGAGCAAATACCACAACTGGTAACGGATTTGAGATGGATGCCATCGCAATGGCAGTATTCGGAGGAATCTCCTCCACAGGTGGTAAAGGTAATATCGCCGGCGGTCTGATCTCCGCATTTATCATCGTTTGCCTTCGTGTTGGTCTTGGACAGAGAAACATTCATCCACAGGTTATCCTGCTGATCATCGGTGTGCTTCTGATCGGTGCAGTTGGACTTCCAAACATTGTAAAAGAAATCCAGAAAAAAGCAAAAATGGCAAAATAATTTTTAAAGCAAAACACCTAACTTATACCAATAAAATTCCTTAAATACCTTAACCTTAAGTAATACAATTTTATCTTACATGCTTGTTAACTGCACCCGCGGAAGGGCGGGGCAGTTGCAAATAAAAACTATATTATTTCCATGGGAGGAAAAAACTATGAACAAAAAAATCGTAAGCGCAGTTCTTTGTGGAGCAATGATCCTCGGATCCGCAGTTCCGGCTATGGCTGGCACAGCTGACGGAAAGAAAATCGCACTGGTTGGTAAATCCGCTGGTAACGCATTCTTCGAAATCGCAGCAGCTTCTTTCGTAGAGACAGCTGAGGCAGAGGGTGCTACAGTTGATACTGTTTACCCAGAGGCAGCTACAGCAGATGCTCAGATCAAAGTTCTTGACAACCTGATTTCTCAGGACTATGATGCAATCTGCATCTCCGCAAACGACGTAAACGCTCTTCAGGCTAAATTACAGGAAGCTATGGACGAAGGAATCAAGATCTCCTGCTTCGACTCTGCTACAAACCCAGACAGCCGTCAGATCTTCATCAACCAGGCTGGTACCGTTGCTGTAGGACAGGCTCTTCTGGATGCAGTTCTTGATATCGCTGGCGGAGAAGGACAGTTCGCAATCCTTTCTGCTACATCTCAGGCAGCTAACCAGAACGCATGGATTGATGCTATGAAGAACATCATGGAGAGCGATGACACTTATGCAAACCTTGAGCTTGTAGAAGTTGCATACGGCGATGACGAGCCACAGAAATCTACAGACCAGACAGCAGCTCTTCTTGAGAAATATCCAGATCTGAAAGTTATCTGCGCACCTACAACAGTTGGTATCGCAGCAGCTGCTAAATACCTTCAGGACAACGGATCTGCTTGCAAATTAACAGGTCTTGGACTTCCATCTGAGATGCTTGAGTACACAGGTGCTGATGATGAGCATTCCTGCCCATACTTCTATCTGTGGGATATGCAGGGCCTTGGAAAACTTTCCGCTCTGACAACAATCGCTCTGATCAACGAGGATATCACAGGTGCTCTTGATGAGACCTTCACAGCTGGTGACCTTGGTGACTACACAATCACAGAAGCTGATGACGGCGGCACAGAAGTTGTTCTTGGTGCTCCTCTTCAGTTCAACCCAGACAACATCGAAGAGATGGCTAAACTGTACTAATCAGACAGTCTAAAAT